>DASXTY010000503.1:0-3289 GCA_036505155.1 Polyangiaceae bacterium
TCGATGGGGCTCAGCGCAAAGCCGGGCGAAAAAGGCCGGTCCAGCGCGGCCTGCGCGTGACTACGGCTGGGGCAAACCAGAGCGATCAGGTTCATTGCCAGCGCCGAGAAAGCGCAGAACCAGGACCGTTGCGCGCAGCGCACGTGGCGATGCGACTCTTTTAGGTCCACGGATGGGGCACGCACGGGCTCGAACGCAATTTGACCCTTTCGGACTCACAAAGGAAAAGCTTGCAGCGCTTTTCGGCAGATCCGCCTGACGCCGGGCGGGAACGCAATTAATGAAGGCGCCTGTGCGGCCCTCGTCTGCGAACCCCGAGCCCCGCCAACAGGGCTATCAGGAGGAGGGCCGCTTCTCGATCGCTCTGGGACGGCGCAACCAACCGGCAGCCGCAGGACCCTTCGTCCCTCGTATTGATCGGGGTGATGAGGCTCCCGCCGGTCCCACCCCTTGCGATGGAACCACCGGTTGCCAACGAGCCGCCCCTCCCGCCCGCGCCCCCCGCGGCTAAGGTGCCACCCGCGCCACCCCTGGTCCCCCCGCTGCCTGAAATTCCGCCTGTACCCGCTCCCCCCATGCCGGCATTAGCTCCGGTGCCAGAGCTGCCCCCCGAGCCCCCGCTACCGACGGTGCCCATCCCACCGGATCCGCTTGGAGCTCCCGCCGCTCCGGCTGCTCCCGCTGCGCCGGCAGCTCCCGCAACGCCGATCCTTGCGACCCGAGTCTGTGGGTCTGGCTCTGGAACCGCATCCCACGACCCACAACTCGCGGCAACGAGGGCAGCGCCGACGGCTACGGCGAGCGGGGGCCAAACGCTCCGATGTGAGGGCGGTGGAAACGGTGCCTTTACTAGGGTCATGCGAGCCGAGGTGACTCAGTTTGCACCGGGCCCGAGTAGCCGGTCAAATGTACGCGGGCTCGGTTCAGAAACGAGGGCTTCGCCGCCGGCGCACAGTCGCTATCGCCAAGCTGAGATCTTTGCCGTTACGCAGGCAGGCGTAGCAGTCCTGTGCCTTGTAAGGGCCGCAGCCAGTGCGGCGCAACATGCTCCCCAAGGGGCGCAGTGAGCGATCGTCACCGTGATCGATGGCGGCGGGCAGCAGTGCATTGGCTTTCCCGCAGGTGTCGGCCTTGCGCAAATCCAGAGCAACGGCGAGCGCGGGCGACGCCTTCTTACGGATCACTTCGGAGTTTGCGAGGTCTTGGGCCAGGCGCGTGGCCAGAGTTCTCTCACTGGTGCCAACCCAAACCTGGTAAATGATGTCGGCCGAGGCGGGTCCTGGCAGCGAAGCAATGGCGGCGAGCACTTCTGGCGGTGCCGAGGGGTCCCGCGCCAATCCGATCAAGCGTCGGACGGTCTTAGCGTCGTTGAGCAACGCGGGATTTTTGCTCACCGCCACGCGCAAAGCTTCTATTTCCACCGCCTTCTCCGCCACCCTGCCTTTGGTCAACGCGAGCGCTTCTTCCAAGCTGCGACGCTCCGCCGCGCGTTGTTCAATGACACTCATCGCGTTTTTATCCCCTTTGGCAGCCCGCTCCAGAATCGTCGCCGAGGCCGACCCGGCGGGCGGGGGAGGTTTCCGCACTGCGGCCGACGGAGCGGACTCCGGCGCGTGCGCTCGAGAACGCAGCCCGACAAGAGCCGCCACTGCGCCCATCACCAGAGCACCTGCCCCTAGGCACACGACGGCTAACATCTTGTATCCGGGCATCCGCCGCTGGGCGGCTGGGGCAAGTGCAGCGGGTTGTCCAGCCGGTACAACGGAAGGGGCGAGTTCGGTAGCTTCGACGACGGAGCTGAACACGGACGGACGCGAGAGCGGTGCCTCCTCAGCTTCCGCCATGTTGATGGCGCTTTCGACGGTGCTCATGATGTTCACCACCACGGCTTCATCGACGCGCTCAATCTCGAGCTTGCCCGAGCGCAGGGACAAGAGGGCTGCCAGCGCCGCCGAACCTTCTAGCCGGGACGTTTCCTCGGCGTGTACTTGGGCGGATGCTCCCACTACGAGCCCTTCCGAGAGGTCAACGCTCACGCTAACTTTGGGGTTTTGCACCTTCATGCGCACCGGGTGCTGAGAACCCGCGAGAGTGCGCAGCGTGCGCGCCGGTCCAATGACTTCCAGGCGCGTGTCGAATCGAGGACCCTCCTGCGCTCGCGATCGCAGCGTGCGGTCCGGCTCCGCGAGAGCTGCCAAACGGCCGATCATCTCGTCGGTGGAGCGGTTGGCCGGCCAGTGAGCTTCCTCCCAGTCGGAGGACATGATGGACGCCCATCGCAAACGCGAGTCACGATGAGCGCGGTCCACCAACGCCTGTCCCCCTTTTTTCAGATCCGAAGAGCGGATGAGCAATACCATCGGATCGAACTGTCGCAAGCGATGGAAGCGCTCATCGCTCGGGTCGAAACCGGTGACCACGACCGACGCCGCGCGAGCCCTCAGGGCCTGAGCAACACTGTCGGCGCGCAGCGAATCGGCGTCCGCCAGGAGCACGCGCATTCCACTGATTTCCGCGGCGCTTTTAGCCTCGGCCACGGCCTGTTCGCCGAGCAGCTCCGAAGGTCCCACTTCTTTCTGGAAATCGGCCTTTATTAAGCCGCTGCGCAGAGACGCCACGAAGTCGTCAAGCAGCTTGGCCACAACCGGGCCGTCGCCGAGCACCAATCGCAGAGCATCCCAATTCGACGCTACTGCGTCTCCGATGGAGCTTCCGGGAATGACGCTGGTGAAAACGCGCTTGCCGAGCGCGTCGAGCAAGTCCTTCAGGCTGGTCTCTCCGATCCAGGCGGCTTGTCCGTATTGTCCTCGCTTGCTCCGGGCGAGCGTACTAACACGCTCCGCGATTGCGTCCACACTGGCAGAATGCGGAATAGCCGCTGCAGCACCGTTGCGAAGCGCGCTAAGGAGCCCATCCAGGTCGTTTTTCTCCAGGAGCACCGCGACCGGGGCGGTGGCGCCGAGCTCGATGCCACGCATTCTGCGCAGCACCTGGCTGCCTCCGTCGTGGGCAGCGTCACCCATGAGGAGGATCAGCTTTGGCGTCGCTGCCACCAGCGTTTCGACGACCGCGTCGCTGCGCGTGATCTCGACCGGCACTCCGTGTCGCTGGAGCGCGGCGGCCAGCGCCGCCTGCATTGCATGCCCGTCGCCGACCAGCAAGACCGATGGCTCTTCGTCGTCGATCCAATCCAGATCGAGCAACGAGGGACGACCTGCGGGAACGTGCTCGGTGACGGGCCGCAACGCGGATACGTCGGGCCGCACCGGAGGCAGCGGACGCTTACCGG
>DASXTY010000504.1:0-8121 GCA_036505155.1 Polyangiaceae bacterium
CCGCGCAGGTAAGGGGAGCAGAGCTCGCGGTTTGGTGTTACTGTGGGCCGCGATTTCCGAGTACCAACATGCGATGCGCGTCTGCCAACTGGTCAGCAATAATCGTAACCGGCCTCTTGTTTCATTGGGGATGCAGGCGAGAGGAAGCCACTGGATTGGATTTGCCGGCCCCGCCACCGGTTGCAGCCCCTGCCCCCGCGGCGACGCCTGAGCCCAAGATTGGCGACGTCAAGCGCTACTCCGACCAGGAACAGTCATCGAGCGGAACCGTCAAGGTCGGCCAGCAGGGCGCAAGTGTCTACAACCAAGCAGACGAACGCACGGCGGCGGTCGCCTCGCTCAATAGCGGCATCTATGTGAATCGCTTGGCTAAGATGGGCGATTGGCTGCTGGTCGAGTTTCCCTCGGGAGTGGGTCAGCTTTCTCCGGGATGGGTCAAGTCAAGTAACCTGGACTCGAAAGTTCAGTCGGTTTCCAAAGATAAAGTAGCTAGCCAGGCGCCCGCCAAGAAGCCGCCGACCACAGACGCAGGCGCTCAGAAGACTCAGGAGCAAGCATCCGGCACCGGCGGTCAACCGACCACCGCTGCCGGTACCGGCGGCTCTTCGGCGGCCGCACCCAGTGCGTCGGCGACGACCACCGCGACTGCCACGGCCACTGCGGCCGCTACGGCTTCCGCTCCTGCGGCCACGACCGGCAGACTCCCGTCACGCGTCCAGCGATAGTTCACAAGGTAGTTATGGAAATGCCTCGCCGAAGTCACACCGTCGTTTTTCTGATCCGATTTGCTTTGCAGAAGTCCGCGCCAAAGGAATTGCGCTCGTGGGCGTTGGGAGTCGTTGCCGGCGCGCTCCAGCGCAACCCCAATATTCCCGAAGCGGCTCGCGACTTGGGCATGTCGCGAGCGACCATGTACCGATGGGTCGCCAGGCGCGACATCCGAGCAGCCTGGAAACAGGGTACCAAAAAGAAACAATCGAGTCGGCCCTTGCCCAGGATCGATGAGCAGGCCTTGCGTGTAGTTTCCGAAATGCTGCACTCGTGCTCCGGCGATGTGCGGGCCGCAGCCAGGAAGCTGGGCATCGGCCACGCAACACTCTACCGTTGGCTGGCCGGCCAGGGCATTCTCCGACAGTCGCTCAAGTCAGCGCGTCGCGGTAGAAAACGCGTTGCTCCAACCGGCGCTGCTCGCAAGAGAGCCGCTGGTAAGCGCGTGGTGCGCAAGCCCGTCGCGCGTAAAGGCATCGCGCGTAAACGCGTGGTGCGCAAGCGCGCCTCAGCGGCTCGGCGACGTTAAGAAACGGCGCCCGGTGTAAACGACGTCGCCAACAACCCGCGGATGAAGTCTTGCTTCGACAAAGTGTACGCGCCTCGATCCGCCGGAAACTTTTCCGCTGAAGCCTTCTTTAGAGCCGCATAGGCGGCTCGCATGGAATCATCGCGTCTCAGTAAATCGCGAAACCAGAGGTAGCTCTTCCACTGCGGGTCGTCGGCGGTCACGATGTGCAAATGGTGCGTCCGAAACTCGGGGGCAGATTGTCGTACAAAGAGATACCCGCCATCTTGGCCGCCGTCTCCTCGATCGAGGTAGCCGATCCGACAAAGCGGAGCTCGGCACCCGGAAATCGCAGACAATGACGCGACAGACGCGGCGATATCGAGAATCGGCTTCGCATCCAGGCCGGGCACGGCCGTACTTCCGACGTGTTGGATGTCGATCACGAAATCTCCAATAGTCTGCGTCAGCACGAGACGCTCCTCTTCGAACAGTGCCTTCCACTGTGGCCGATGCGCCACCAGCTCTACCGTACCCCTTTTCAAGCCGATCACAGCCTCAATCACGCAAATAATGACAGGTGTAACCGCCGGGATGATGCGCCAGGTATTTCTGGTGATATTCTTCGGCTCGAGTGAAGGGGCCGGCTTCCACGATTTCCGTCACGATGGTCGAACGCCACTTGCCGCTTGCGGCGACTCGCTTCTTGACCTCTTCAGCGATCTTTCGCTGTTCGGGTGAAGTGACAAAAATGGCCGATCGATATTGGGTGCCGACGTCGTTTCCCTGACGGTTCTTGGTGGTGGGGTCGTGCATGCGGAAGAACCATTTTTCAAGCAGCTCAGCGTAGGATATGCGCTTTGGGTCGAAGACGATTCGCACCGACTCGGCGTGGCCGGTCTCGCCGGTCTTCACCCTTTCGTAAGTGGGAGTTTTGGTGGTGCCGCCCTCGTAACCGACCTCGGTCTCGATCACGCCGGGAACGGTGCGCAAGATTTCCTCCATGCCCCAAAAGCAACCGCCGGCCAGGATCGCGGTTTCGAGGGTGGTCGCGCAGCCGGGCTTACCCGTAGGCGCCACGCAGGAGTTGGTGCTCCCCGCGGAGTCAGCGGTTTTGTTCTGAGCTGCTCCCCCATCAAAGAGTGCTCGATATTCGCCATAGCCCTGCGCCTCCAACCGATCCACGGGAATGAAGCGCAAAGAGGCCGAGTTGATGCAGTAGCGCTGTCCGGTTGGCGCCGGGCCATCGTCGAACACGTGGCCGAGGTGCGAATTGCCGTCCCTCGAGCGCGCTTCGGTTCTTGCCATCCCCAGGCTCCGGTCGGTGCGGGTAACCACGCGCTCCGACTCGAGGGGACGCGTAAAGCTCGGCCATCCGGTACCGGAGTCGAACTTGTCCCGTGAGCTAAAGAGCGGCTCACCGCTTGCAACGTCGACATACAGTCCGGCCTGGTGATTATTCCAGAACGAGTTATTAAACGGCGGCTCAGTGGCTTCGTGTTGGGTGACTTCATATTCCATCGGCGTAAGCCGCTGCCGGAGCTCTGCGTCTGAAGGCTTAGTGTAGCGTTTGGCCATGTTGTTCTTTCTCGCGGCTAGAGTTGCTTTTCCTTGCGCGGGGAGCGCTGACTGCCGCTCGGCGCTCGGTGATGTTACCGTGCGGAGCGCCGTTCCCAAGTGCTCGACTTCATTGGGCCGTCGCGCGCACGCGCTGGCGCTGACCAGAAGCAGCGTAACCAGAAAAAGCCGGACGACATTGGTGAATGACTTTGCCACGACGATGGACAATCTTGTCATTTTGGCTCCATGACGCGAGGTGAACCGCTCTTTAACGGCACCAACTCGGAATACGCTCGGTTTGCTTGGCGAGTTACAACGCGCGGTGCGCCACGTAGTCGCCACTGCAAGGTGGTCAGGTGTCAGGCACTGATCGCTGTTCGCTGATTCCTGAGTCTGGATCCCTGGTCACTGCGAGCCTGAGCCAGCGGGGGGTCCGGGCGGCTCCCCCGGGAGGACTGCGGTGGGGGAAGGCGGGGCGTTGATAGGCGGGGCATTAATTGTGCGCGACCACTGGACAAGTGTTGGCGAACCTGTGTTCAGGGGTCGAAAGTTCAGTGTTGTCGCGAGCTTGCGAGAGATTGCCCTACCCATCGTGGTTTTTTCTTGCCTGACCCCAATGGCTTGGGGTATTTGCGGAATTTCCCTGAATATTTGTTCCTGATCAAAAGTGCAGGATTTTCGTGAGCTCTAACTTGACAGAACTGAACAGATGTTCAAAGCTCCGAAGCTCGCCCTAAGAACCCGTTCAGCTTGCCGGCGCCCATCCCGTGACCACGTCTCGGGCGTACCCGGGTCGCCCCTGGCCCCTTTTTTAGCGCCAAACTCTGGAACCACAAGTGGCGTCCCGAGCCCCCTCTCGGCGGCTTCCAAGGCGCCCAAGCCGCATATTTGGAGGTAGAAGATGCCAACCTCGACGATCGTCGTAGAACCGAGTCATTCTCTGCCAGGTGGGGGCGTTGCTCCGCTCTTGGATGACGCCGAAGTGGGCGACGGGCTCGAGCGGTCGCAAAAACCGGAAGGCGACAGTCGGGCCGCAGACGCTCCGCCCGGCTTGGCCGTGGATCGACGGTTCACCGAAGCGGGAAAAGATCCGCTGGGTAGTCTGGTGTGGGAACGGCGCACCAGCACCATCCAAAATCCAGACGGGTCGGTGGTTTTCAAAATGGAGGGCGCAGAGGTTCCTGCCGAATGGTCGCAGTTGGCTACGGATATCGTAGTCTCCAAATACTTTCGCAAAGCGGGACTCTACGGGGACAAGCAGCAAGGCGAAACCAGCGTTCGCCAAGTAGTGCATCGCATTGCGCACAGCTTGCGCATTGCCGGAGAAACGCTGGGCGGCTACTTCGCCGGCGCCGAAGATGCGGCTGTCTTCGAAGCTGAGCTCAGCTGGCTCTTGGCCAACCAATACGGCGCCTTCAATTCCCCGGTCTGGTTCAACTGCGGCCTTTATCACGAATACGGCATCGAGGGCTCCGGCGGAGGATGGGCGTGGAACGCCGACGACGACAACATCGCCGAAACGCCGAACGCGTATGCGCGGCCGCAGTGCTCCGCCTGCTTCATTCAGTCGGTGGCGGATGATTTGATGTCCATCTACGATCTCATCAAAAGCGAGGCGCGTCTCTTCAAATACGGTTCTGGAACCGGCAGCAACTTCAGCAACATCCGCGGCAAGCAGGAAAAGCTTTCAGGCGGCGGCACTTCCAGTGGCCTGATGAGCTTTCTTGAGGTCTTCGATCGGGCGGCGGGCGCGACCAAAAGCGGCGGCACCACCCGGCGCGCCGCAAAAATGGTGTGCCTGGACATGGACCACCCGGAAATCGTGGATTTCATCCAATGGAAAGCCCGCGAGGAAGCCAAGGCGCAGGCACTCATCCGGGCCGGTTTCGAATCGGACTTCAATGGCGAAGCTTACCGAACCGTCAGCGGCCAGAACTCAAACAATTCGGTCAGAGTCGCCGACGATTTCATGCGGGCTGCGCTGGGCGACGGCAAATGGCAGACCACGGCTCGAACCACTGGCGAAGTCGTGGATACGCTGGACGCGGCCGAGCTCTGGAAGTTGATTGCGCAATCCGCCTGGGGGTGCGCAGATCCTGGGGTGCAATACGACACCACCATCAATCGCTGGCACACTTGTCCCAACTCGGGACGGATCAATGCGTCGAATCCATGCAGTGAATACATGTTCCTGGATGATTCCGCATGCAATCTCGCGTCGCTCAATCTGACCAAGTTCTTGAGCTCGGAAGGCACCTTCGATGTCGAAGGCTACCGCCACGCGATCGAGGTTTTCTTTTTGGCTCAAGAAATCCTGGTCGACTTTTCCTGCTACCCAACCCGGCGAATCGCAAAAAATTCGCATGACTTCCGTCCGCTGGGGCTTGGCTACGCGAATCTGGGCACCCTGCTCATGCTGCTCGGCATACCTTACGATTCGGAGCAGGGGCGAGCAGTGGCCGGCGCGCTGACCGCCATCTTGTGTGGACATGGCTACGTCACCAGCGCCAAAATCGCTGCCTGCAAGGGTCCATTCGCCGGTTTTCCGGCCAATCGCGAGCCCATGCTGCGGGTGATGAGAAACCACCGGGAAGCTGCCTATGCGATTCACCGGGATGCATGCCCGGAGGCGCTCTGGCGAGCAGCCTGTCAAGACTGGGACCAGGCGGTGGAGCTCGGCGAAAAGCACGGTTATCGCAATGCACAGGCAACGGTGCTCGCCCCCACCGGCACCATCGGTTTGCTCATGGATTGCGACACCACCGGCATCGAGCCTGATTTCGCGCTGGTGAAATTCAAGAAGCTGGCGGGCGGCGGCTACTTCAAAATCGTCAATCAATCCGTGCCCGAGGCTCTGCGGCGGCTTGGGTATTCCGCGGTCCAGATCAGTGAAATCGTTGCTTACGTATCCGGCACCAATACGCTGATTGGCGCTCCGCACGTAAACCGCGTCAGTTTGAAAGAGCGAGGTTTGAGTGACGCGGATCTCAGCAAAGTGGAAGCCGCTATCCCTGGGGTGTTCGACCTGAACATGGCGTTTACCCCCTGGATCTTGGGCCGGGAAACTTACGATCGGCTACGGGTGACCCCGGACCGGATGAGTCAGCCGGGTTTCAATCTGCTGAAGCATCTGGGATTCACAGAAGCGCAGATAGAAGAAGCGAATCAGGTCATCGTGGGTCACATGACGGTGGAAGGCGCGCCCTATTTGAGCCAAGAGCATTACCCGGTATTTGACTGCGCCAACCGCTGCGGCAAGACCGGCGTGCGCTTCCTGGCTCCCATGTCGCACGTACGCATGATGGCCGCCGCCCAGCCGTTTCTCTCCGGAGCCATCAGCAAGACCGTCAACCTACCTCACGATGCGACCGTGGACGACGTCCGGCAGATCTACGAAGAAGGCTGGAAGCTCGGGCTCAAGGCGGTGGCGTTGTATCGGGACGGCTGTAAGGCCTCGCAGCCGCTTTCCACCAGCGAAAAGTCGAACGACGCTGCGAAAGCGCCCAAGGCGAAGGACGAAAGCCGCCCCTCGGCCGAAGCTAAATCTACCGGCGAGGCTTCGCACCCCCTGGGAGTTCGCGTGCGGCTGCCCAAGAAGCGCACGGGCTTCACCCAAGAAGCGCATGTCGGTGGGCACAAGGTGTTTCTGCGCACCGGTGAATACCAGGACGGCACGCTGGGGGAGATCTTCATCGACATGCACAAGGAAGGCGCGGCGTTTCGATCGCTGATGAACTGCTTCGCCATGTCGGTCTCGATCGGTCTTCAATACGGCGTTCCGCTCGAGACCTTCGTGGAGCAGTTCACCTTTACTCGTTTCGAGCCGCACGGCGTGGTGTCCGGGCATCCCAACATCAAGTTCGCTACATCGATCGTAGACTACCTATTCCGTGTGCTGGGCGTCGAATACCTCAAGCGTTACGACTTTGCTCAGGTCAAGCCCGCCGAAGCGCCTCCGGTGATCGACGACCCGACCACCAGTCGTGATTCCGTGGAATCGGCGCCGCCGCTTCCAGCAAGTGATGCACGCCTGGCGCGCGCGGAGCCGCAGGGAGCGCTGGATGCTCAGCTCGAAGAAATGATGGGCGATGCTCCAATCTGCGATAGCTGCGGACACATGACGGTGCGCAACGGCGCCTGCTACAAATGTCTCAATTGCGGTAACTCGATGGGCTGCAGCTGACCGCCTGGGGTCGTGTCCCCCCTCACCCCAAGCCGGCTTAAGGTTCACCGCACACCAGCCGTTTTGTACTGAGATGAACGCGGCCGAGAGCTTTTCTCCGGAATCCACACCGGGCTCACCGCCGACCGTCCTGGACGGGAAATACGCGCTTTTGCGCGAGCTCGGGTCTGGCGCTGCCGGCCGCGTTTACGAGGCGGAAAACCTGATCGTGGGCAAACGGGTTGCCATCAAGGTGCTCGACCGAGAGCTCGCGAAGCTGCCCGCCATCCGCGCCCGCTTCGTCTCCGAGGCCCGGGCGGCCGCTCGGATCGGCCACGCCAACGTGGTCGATATCTACGACCTCGGCATGTCCGCCAACGGCGAGCCGTATTTGGTGATGGAGCTGCTTTCTGGTGAGACACTCAGCGAAATCATTCGCACGCGAGGTCCTATTCCTGCCGAATACGCGTGCGAGCTCATGTTGCAGATGCTCGCCGGCCTGGGCGCCGCCCACCAGCACGGTATCGTCCACCGAGATCTCAAGCCCGCGAATATCATCGTGACCCACCCGAGACCCGACCGGCCTTTGGTCAAAGTCCTGGACTTTGGAATTGCAGAGGGCCTGCTGGAAGCGGTATCGGACGGGGGCATTTGGGGGACGCCTCAATACATGGCGCCGGAGCAGGCGCTCGGGCAGCAAGTGGACGAACGCGCTGATGTGTATTCGGCCGGTGCAATTCTCTTCGAGATGCTTTCCAGTGTTCCTGCTTTCAACGGCACAAACGACAGGGAAATTCTCGCCCGGGTCTTGCTAGGAAAGCGACCCGGCCTCTTGGAAGTAAACCCGAAGGCCCCCGCGACTTTGGCCGAGCTCGTGGAGTCGGCGCTTTCCACCGACCGAGAGCACCGATTGAAGAACGTTGCGGAATTCGCTCGCCGGCTCGCTCCGTTCGTTTCACAAAACCGAGTATTTTCCCTGCTTCCAAATCTGGCTTTCGCCAGCGACCCGGTGCCGCTTCTCGATGCGCGGGACCGGCGCCCGGATGGAGGTGCTAGAGCTCCCATCCCGTTGCTCATCGCGCCCCACGATTCGGCGGCAAATGACCGATCCAACGACGAGCCG
>DASXTY010000505.1:0-9240 GCA_036505155.1 Polyangiaceae bacterium
GCGGCATTCGATCAACGCCGAAACTACGTGGATGCTGCCGCTTGGTTTCGAACCTATCTGCGCGAGCAGCCCAGCGGAGCCCTGGCTCGCAATGCTCTCGGGCGCCTGATGGAAGCTCTGTCGCGCTCCGGAGATCGCAGCGGGGCTCGCGGCGTCGCTGCGCAATACGTGGAGCGCTATCCAGGCGGTCCGCACGCCGAGGCCGCAAAGCAATTGTTGGCTCCGGCAGTCGCCCAACCCTAAGCTCGGCCATCCTGACCCCGCGCGCCGGACGATTCTGGTTTGCTCTGCTTTTGAGCGTGCTGCTCGCGTTCGTGGCGGCGATACCGGCTAGTGCCGGGGAACGCCCGCGCATTGCTCTGGTGCGAGACCCTCAGGCGGAGGAACCCGCAACGCCGCGCTTGCGAGCCGAGCTGCAGACCCTGGGGCTCGAAGTGGTCGAAGTGGCGCTCTCGGCCGGCCAATCACCTGCCACTTCGCTCGACGATGCCGCGCGTAGCGTGGGCGCCTTTGCAGCGGTGCGGGTGGCGACTTCCGCCGGCGGAATCGAGGTGTGGATCGCCGACCGGGTCACGGGAAAAACCTTGTTGCGAGAGCTGGTCATCAGCCCGACGCAAGTGGTCGACGAAGTGGTCGCGCTGCAAGCGGTCGAGCTTCTGCGCGCAAGCCTGATGGAGCTGGAAATGCCACAAGCGCCGCGCGGGGAAGTGCACGCCCCACCCGCTGTCAAACAACTGGCGGTGTCTGCGTCACGGCGCTCGCGCTTTTCGATTCAACTCGGCCTGGGGGCGATTCTGAGTCCCGGAGGAGTCCCGCCGGTGTTTGCGCTGCACCCGGAGCTGCGCTTCAGCCCGGTGCGCTGGCTCTGCATCGCGGGATTTGCGGTCGTGCCGGTGGCGGCGGCAACCGTCGAAGAGACTGAGGGCAGCGCCGACATTCGACCCTACCTCTTTGGAGCGGGTGCGGACATTCCGCTTTCGGCGGAGGCTTCTATCTTTCAACCCCAGCTGGGCGTCGGCGCGTTCGTGACGTACTTGTACATAAAAGGCGCTGCGAGCGCGCCTTTGGCGGAGCGCGCCGATCCGCTGGTCTTGGGGGGTCCCTATCTCCGCGCGACGCTGCTGGTGCAACTTTCAAGGCGCGTCCGGGTCGGTGGAGACGGGTTGGGAGGCATCGCGATTCCACGCGCGGACCTGCTCTTCAACCAGCGCCGCGTGGCGAGCTGGGGCCAACCGCTGGTGGAGACGCGGGCCGTGTTGGAGCTGGCGATCGACTAACAGGGTAAGGTTTTGGTAGCCTTGGTCGCAATGCCCGCAGAACCCCGGTTTGTAGCCCTGGTGACGGCCGGTGTGACCCAGGAGGTGGCCGATGCACTGGAGGCTTTTATCAAGGACGCCTCCGACGCGGAGCTCGGTCGGATCAACGCTCCGGAGTTCGCGAGCAAGCACAATCTACCCGTCAGCAAGGTGATCGACGGCTTGGTGTCCGCGGCGCACGTGGGCATTCTCGATATGGCCTGGAACGTGACGTGCCCCGGCTGCGGGGGAGTTCTGGACGCCGGCGCGGACTTGAGGTCGTTCACAAAAGACCAGTACCCGTGCGCGCTTTGCGCCGGCTCTTTCGAGCCCACGCTGGATGAGCTGGTGGAGGTGACGTTCAGCGTGAGCCCGACCATTCGGCGCCTGCCGCTTCATGATCCGGACTTGCTCTCGTATTGGGACCACTGGCGCTACGTGTACAAGAGCTCCGCGCTGGTCATCCCGGAAGGCGAAGCCTGGAGCGAGCTATGCGAGTCGTTGACCATAGCGGAGGAGCCGCTATCACCCGGCGAACGGCTGGTGTTGTCCATCCAGCTGCCTCCGGAGTTTCTGATCCTGTTCGAAGAAATCACCCATTCGTCGGTTTTTTTGGAGGTGCAAGGTCCCGAATCTCGGACCCGGCAGGAGCTATCCGTTACTTATTCTCAGGGCGGCACTCCCCATCGAACTCTGACGCTGCAACCGGGGCCGGCCCGGCTTACCCTCGAAAACCGCACCAACCGGCGTTTATTGACGGGCCTGTTTCGCGCCAACGAGGCGTTGCACCAAATGCTGGCCCGCCGCCGTCCATTTCTGACCGCGAAACAGGTGCTCACCAACCAAACTTTTCGAAACCTGTTCAAGGCCGATACGCTGGACGTGAACCAGCGCATCAAGATCAGCAGCATCACGGTCTTGTTCACGGATTTGAAGGGATCCACGGCGCTCTATGAAAGGGTCGGAGATCTTGCGGCGTACGACATCGTGCGCAAACACTTCCGGGTCTTGGGCGACGTCGTGAGTGAACACGAAGGAGCCGTGGTAAAAACCATCGGCGATGCCGTAATGGCGACCTTTCCCACTCCGCAAACAGGCGTTGCGGCGGCGCTGGCGATGCACTCCGCGATGGCCCGCTTCAATGCCGAGCAACAGCGCGAGGAGCTCACCGTGAAGATCGGCTTGCACGAAGGTTCGGCGCTTGCCGTCTCGCTCAACGATCGGCTCGACTATTTCGGTCAGACCATAAATATTGCCGCTCGCGTGCAAGATCTGGCCACCGCGACCTCGCTTTTCACCACCGAACCGGTGGTCTTGAACCCGGAAGTGAAACGCCTGTTCGAACAGGCGCACCTCTCGGCGCGACCGCGCAAAGCGTTGCTCAAAGGCATCAGCGAAGAGCTCACGGTGTACGAGATCCCCCTGTGAGCCGGCTGGTTTGCATGATGTTGTGAGGCTAGAGCTCAAAGTCACCGCTCGAGCTTCTGCCGACGAGGTTGCCGGCTGGTCTGAGCAGACGCTCAAGGTGCGGGTCCGGGCGGCGCCGGAAAAAGGGCGCGCCAACCATGCGGTCGAAAAGCTGCTGGCCGATGCGCTTGCGGTCCCGCGCGCGTCGGTGCGGATTGTCTCGGGGCATGCCTCAACGCGCAAGATTGTCGAGATCGATCAAATTGAACTGGTAGAGGTGAAACGCCGCTTGGATCGCGGTTAAAAACGGCCGATCAGCGCAACGTTATGGATCGCTTGACGGTGCGCGGCGGTCCGTCGAAGCGCGGGACCTGCATGGAGAACATCTCGGCCCAAATGCACCGGGACACCGGCGCGCTCGCGATGGGCTCGCCTTGGATCTGGACGTCTTTCACTCGGCCCGCGGGCGCAATGACCAGAGTGATCTGGGCAGTTCCCGAGGCGCGCCCGCCCTTATGGCACTCACCGGCGCGCTCCAGCGCGCGCGCAATTATTTTCTCATCTTCGGGGCGGAGGGATTCAGTAATTTCCGTCGGTGATGCGGAGGCGGATGCTTGGCCTGCTGCGCTGGGCGCAGGGGGTGCCTGGAGGGATGTCGCGGACGAGGGCGCTGCTGACGCTGAATCCGCAGGCGTGGGCACACCGCTTGGCGCTTGCCCGGACGGCTGTTCGATGGGTTGCGTTGGCGCCGGTCGGGGCGCGGTTTCTTGAGCAGGCTGACGAAAACCTGACCGTTTCAGCCACAACCCGCCGCCGGCCAAGATGATGAGCCCCAGGAGCACGAGACCCAAACCCGTTCCGCTCTTTGAGCGACGTGTGTCCAGCGAAGCTTGCCCGCCCTCCACCGGACGCTCGCCAAAAATGTCCCAGCTTCTCTCGCTCGATTCCCCGATGCCGCGTTCTTCGTGGCGCGATACGGCGCGTGGCGCCACCTTTTTATCAGCCGCCGGTTCCGCAGGCTCGACTTGGGCCATGGGTTGCTCTTGGCTGGTGTTCGTCTCGGGTCGAGGCAATAACTTTGGAATCGTGCTGCGCTCGTCGTCGGGTAACGACGGCTCGCTCGTTGTCCCCGCGGGAACCGGTTCGAATTCTCGGTTCGAAGCGGAAACCCCTTCGCTCGGTTCGCCGGTCGACGCGGCACCGGCAGCGGCGGACTCCAGAAATGAGTCGATGGTGAAATCCGTAACGCTGCGCGACGGCGGTGGCGTGGCGGAAGGTTCTGGAGGTGCTGGAGAAGCCGGAGCGCTTTTGGACTGCGGAGCAGAAGGTGGGGGGGCGGGTGAAGAGGGAAGAGCTTTCGGAACCGGGGGAGGGGGGGGCACGCGTGGAAGTCGTCGGGACCCCTCAGAAGGCGCCGGGACAGAAGGCGCGTTGGCGGGCGAGGACAACGGGCGAGCGGATGGCCGGGTGGAAGAAAGCTGACCGAGCCTGACCATCGAGCGGGCTGCAGGAGGAACAGAAGACACCGGACGAATCGGTGGTGGAGGCTCGTCCCCCGGACCAGGGCTCGACTCCGCGTCTGCAGCTCCGCTTGCCTGGCTGATGCCGGGAGCTTTAGCATCGGCGGCCATGGAGTCGTCACCTGCCGCGCTCGCTTCCTCAGGGCCAAGCTCCACGATGTTTGACGACTCGTCTCCCGATTGCTCCTCGGACGCTCCCCCCTGGGTGCCGTCGATCGCGATGGGAGACGAGCACTTCCTGCAAATCAAGGTTGCCTTCTTGCCCCGGACGCGACGCTCGTACACTTCGTCAGGAATCGAAAGTTTCGATCCGCACGCGTCGCACAGGATGTCGAAGGACATGAGCTAGGACGATTCTAGGCGATGGAGGCCCATGCTCCCTAGGTTTTTTTCCCGATGGGGGTGCTTCGCGTGGGTGGGCGCTGCTGTGTGGTTTTGTCAGTGCAAACCCAACGCGGGCCAGCCCGCGCCTGCGCCAATCGGCCCGCAGACGTCGTCGCCACAGCCGTCGGCCTCCGCGGATCGGGTTCCGTCGCCCGAGCTCGGGTCGCTGCCTTCGCTCAAGCCGATCCCGGTGGATCAACCGTTTTCATTTGTGGTGTTGGGTGACAATCGGGGAGAAGAGGGTGGCAAGCCGAGGCCGGTATTTTTGAAGATCTTGGCGGAGGTAAATCAAACTGACGCCCGATTCGTTCTAAGCACCGGCGACATGATCGCCGGTTATTCCGAAGACCCCTCAGCCACTCCCCGGCAGTGGCAGGGTTACCAGGAAACGCTCCGCGGCTTCAAGGTCCCAACCTTCCCGTCACCGGGCAACCACGACATCTGGAACGCGGAGAGCGGGAGACTATACCGCAAGCTTTGGGGACCGACGTATTACGCCTTCGACTACGGCTCGGCGCGTTTCATTTCGCTGGACACGGAAAGCGAGCCTAGCCGCATCGGTGGCGCGCAGCTCGAATGGCTGACCAAGCAGCTCAGGACCGCAGACAAGCGGCAGGTGTTTCTATATTTTCACAAACCGCTGTTTCCGGTGGACGGGCACGTCGGTAGCTCGCTCGACGAGCACCCCGAGCAACGCGACCGACTGCACCAGCTTTTGGTGCAGCACCGCGCCCACATCAAAGCGGTTTTTCAGGGGCACGAGCACCTATACAGCCATGAAGAGCGGGACGGGATCCACTACTACATCACGGGGGGAGCCGGCGCGAATCTATACGCCCCGCGCGAGCAAGGAGGCTATCATCACTTCCTTCTGGTTCAGGTAAAGCAGGGCGAGGTCAAGGTCGACCTCCGAAAGGTCGGAGACGTGTACACTCCGCCGCCGGAAGCCCGAGTCATCACACCGGGAACGCTTCTGGAAGGATGGGAAGACCGCGTGCCGTGGGGAACCTGGGACGATAGCGTCCGACTGGTATCCGACTCCCAACACCACACGCGCGGCAAGCTCGGAGGTCAGCTGCGCTTTGATTTTGCGCTTTGTCAGTGGCCCCTGATGTACGGGCAATTCAAACCGGAACGGGACTTCAGCGGGGTGAAATCTCTGGTCGTGGATGTGTTCGTGCCCGGTGAGATCAACTCGCTCACCGTCGCGCCGCACATACCCGGCAAGGGGGAGGACGAAAAATACGAAGCTCCCAAGGTACCGCTTAAGCCGGGATGGAACACGGTGCGCACCGATCTGGACGGCGGGTGGCTCGACCAGAACAAGCGCCGCAAAGTCGGCGGTATCGAATGGATGCTTCAGACGACTAATCCGAAGCTTGCCGGCTGGGTGGTTTTCGACAACTTTCGGGCGGAGCGGGTCGGCGGTGCTCCGATTGCCATCGATGACTGGGAAAATGTGCTGGGGTGGAACCCGTGGAATTCCACGGTGACGCTTGAGTACACCCGAGAAGCGGTAGTTGAGGGGCGCGGGTCGGCTGTGCTTCGCTACGATTTGAAGCGCTGGTCCAAGCCGGTACTGTATGCGTCTCTGCCCGCGCGGTGGGATTTGAGCAAGGTAGCGGCAATGCAAGTCAAAGCGTTCCTTCCCAAAGGCACACCGGAGCGAGCGCTGGAGTTGAGTCTGGTGGTGGCGAGCGCTGAAAAACACCGGTCTCCCGCGGTTCCGCTGGGCAGCGGATGGAACACGGTGCGGGTGCCACTCGAGGCTGGCTGGTTGCCACGCGAGGTGCGCTCAGGCGCCACGGAAGTGGAGTGGGTGCTGAGCTCCGCGCAGCCAAACCTTTCCGGTTGGATGGCGCTCGACGACTTCCGCGCGGTGAACTGAAGTATTTTGGCCAAAAAACCGAGATCTTGGCGTTCCCGACGCAAATCGGTTGCAGTTGCGCAAGGATTCGCGGTTTGATGCGGACGGCGTCGGGGAGTGGCGGCGTCGACTTTGTGCGAATCCGGGTGACCCATGACCAAGCTGACTGACCACGTAGTTTTCAACGACCAAAAGCTCGCGCGGCGATACGCCGACCGCCGGATACCCATCACCACCCTGTACGAAGCCTATTTCGACGGGGACGTCGACATCCCGGGGGACATGTTTGCGTTTTTGCGAAACCGAAATCTGTTCGTTAAGTATTCAATTACCAGAGAACACCTGAAGTGGGCGGTCACGAACTTCGTGCCGGAAGTGACAATTCACTCCAAAGCTCAAGATCGCCGCATCGTGCGCGAGCACTATGACCGAGGCAATGACTTCTTCGGATGGTTTCTGGGTGAGCGGATGGTCTACACCTCCGCGTTTTTTCAGCACCCGGGCGAGTCGGTCGAGCAAGCTCAAGACAACAAGATGCACCTGGTTTGCAGGAAACTGCAGCTTAGCCCCGGTGAACGCCTGCTCGACATCGGTTGCGGTTGGGGCACTCTGGTACGGCACGCCGCGCAGCACTACGGCGCGGATGCCACCGGTGTGACCATCGCCGAGCGACAGACGGAGTTCGGCAATCAAAGGATTTTAGAGGCGGGGCTTTCAGACCGAGCGCGGGTTCTCTGCATGGACTATCGCGACATTCCCCCAGAACGGCCTTTCGACAAGATTTGCAGTTTGGAGATGGTCGAGCACGTTGGGGTCAAAAATCTGCTCTCGTATTATCAACAGGTTCGCGACCTGCTGAGCGACCGGGGGCTGTTTCTCCTGCAGTGGACCGGTTTGCGACGCGGCCTTCGCCCTGAGGACCTCATCTGGGGCCTGTTCATGAGCAAGTACATTTTCCCGGGTGCCGATGCGAGCCTGTGCCCGGCGGCCATGCTCCGTCACATGGAAAAGGCCGGCTTCGAAACCCACACCGTGGAAAACGTGAGCACTCACTATGCCTGGACCATCAAGCGATGGCACGACAATTGGCTCAGTAATCGGGACGCCATAATCGCTGCGTACGGAGAACGCTGGTTTCGGATTTGGCACTTCTTTCTGGTGTGGTCGACCATCATTGCGGAGCAAGGCAACGCCGCATGCTTCCAGGTGGTGTTGAATAAGAATCTCGATCACTACGATCGGACCCGTTGGGTGATGAATCAGGCTACGGTGCTGGGCGAGCGCGAGGATTGGTCGCACACCGATCCGAGAGTCCCGGCGCAGCCGAGCAATGGGTCAGGTCCGACCGTACAAGTCGGCGCTGCGGAATGACCGGAACCCCGCCGGGCGCGGCGCATCCGCCCGCTGCGGATGAGCCGGAACAAATATTATTCGAGGGACATCCAGCGCTGGTGCCGGGGGTCGGCGTCCTTCTCCTGTGCATTCTTACGCTGGGGTTGTGGCTAATACCGCGGTGGTGGAAATCGAAAGGGCTGCTGTATCGCGTCTCCACGCGGCGCATCGTGGTCGAATCGGGAGTCTTATCCAAGCGCCTGGAGCAGATAGACCTGTATCGCGTGAACGACTACACGGTTGAAATCCCCTTTTCACAGCGCCTGATGGGAACCGGTAACCTGCTACTTCGCACCTTCGACAAGAGCACGCCCATAGTTTTGATTTCAGGCATCAAGGCAGATGTGGTCGCGCTGTACGAACGGGTGCGAGCGGCGACCGAAGCCGACAAGGCGCGCCGCGGCGTGCGGATGGTCGACTACGAATAATCGAAAAAAAGGCGAATTTCTCATCGGCGCTTAATCTTTCTGGGAAAAGCTGGAGCTTGGGAAAGGAAGACACCAATGCGAACTCCAAGCTTCAAAGTTGTGACCATAACCTCACTCTTTTGCATTGCCTCGATCGGCGTTGCCCTCGGCTGTGGATCCTCTGGGGGAACCAACTCCGGAAGCGGCGGTGGAACGGGCACCGGCGGTAGCACCGCTGGCAGCGGCGGCAGTACCGCGGGCAAAGGTGGATCGGGGACCGGCGCCAGCACCGGAATGGGTGGAGGCCCGTCAATGACGGTAGCTTGTGGCGCTACTTCGACTCCAACCCCCAACCAGTGCAGTTGCGGTTCGGGGCAGACCTGTGCGTTCGACTGCGGCGCGACCGGGTGCAACTTCGCCGAGTGCCTGGGCGGCACCTGCAGCGGGACCTGCGCGGGGGGCGCCTGCGCAATGGACTGCGACGTCATGGGCAACTGCAACTACCAGTGCCCCGGCGGCGGCTGCGTGTTCGATTGCGACAACACCTCGAATTGCGACATCAAGTGCCCCGGCGGTGGCTGTGATATCACCTGCGACGGCAATTCCACCTGCGCGGTGGACTGCTCGGGCACGACAGATATGTGTGTCGTTACGTGTGTGTCCGGTGGTCACCTCAGCTCCTGCATCAACTGCATGACGAGCGGCTGTTGAGGTTCCAATTGCAGACCCGCACCTGGTGAGGTGCTGGATCTCAACGCGTCCGCAGACCCAATGTATCAATCCTATACCGGTTGCCTCAAGACGCACGACTACACACCGCTCGAGCCGCAGGCGAACGAAACCAAGTATTACTGCGCCGGAGTTGGGGTTGTGCTCAGCGTCGACCTCGTAACCGGCGAGCGCGAAGAGCTCATAGCCATCCAGCCGTCATGAACCGCTCCCGCCGCTAGGGTTTCGAGTGTGCTACC
>DASXTY010000506.1:0-1892 GCA_036505155.1 Polyangiaceae bacterium
GCGTTCCGGAAAACGCGCGCCGGCTGCTGGAGATGGGAGAAGCGCTGCTGGTGTTTCCCGAAGGAATACGAGGAATTTCCAAGCCCTTTTCTCGCCGCTATGAGCTCGAACCTTTCGGATTGGGCTTCATGCGGCTGGCGATGGAAACCGAAACTCCCATCGTACCGGTTGGGGTCATCGGAGCAGAGGAGCAGTACATCAATTTCGGGAACGTGCGATGGGCGGCGCGCGCGCTGGGAGTTCCGGTGTTTCCATTGGTACCGCAATTTGCCCTGACGGGAGCGCTTCCGCTCCCCACTAAGTTCCGTATTTATTTCGGTGAGCCGCTTCGATTCCGAGGCGATCCCGATGAAGACGACCACAGTGTGGATCAAAAAGTGTGGGTGGTTCGGCAAGCGGTGCAAAACCTGCTCAGTCACGGACTGGCCAAACGCGCGCATATTTTCTTTTAGGGGGTCGATGGACGCCGTCGTTATCACTGGAATTTGCGGGCGTTTGGGGCGCCGGCTGACCCGCGCTTTGCACCGCGAGCGCCCGGTGATCGGACTGGACCATCGGCCTTTCCCAGGAAAACCCAGTGACGTCGAACACCAGCAGCTTGACCTGAGAAGTCAGCGGGTTCGAGAGGTCTTTCGAGCGGCCGACATCAGCGCTCTGGTTCACCTGGGCGTGATGCACGATCCCCGCGCCAAGCGCAGTGACCATCTGACTCGAAATCTACTCAGTTTTCAGAAGCTCTTGGAGCATGTACTGCGTTACCAGATTCCCAAAGTCGTGCTGCTCTCCAGCGCCAACGTCTACGGTCCCCGCGCCGACAATCCTCAGTTTTTGACCGAAGAGGCGCCCTTGCTCGGCGCCGGTCCCTTCAGCGACATCCGCGATCTAGTTGAGCTCGACATGTTTGCACAATCATTTTTCTGGAAATATCCGGATATCGAAACCGTGATTTTGAGGCCTTCACATATCCTGGGCACGGTGAGAAACGCGCCCAGCAACTACCTCCGGCTGGCGGTGGTTCCCACTTTGCTCGGATTCGATCCCATGGTGCAGGTGGTGCATCAAGAGGACGTGGTTCAGGCGATCTTATTGTCCCTTTGCCCCGGAGTCCGAGGGATTTTCAACATCGCCGGACCTGCCCCGGTCAAGTTATCGGAAGCGCTCGAGGCGCTGGGGCGCACTTCTCTACCGCTTCCCCACTCGATTGCCAGGCTCACAACGGGGGCATTGTTTCGGTGGCGTATGATCTCGTTTCCAGCCCCCGAGCTCGACTTCATTCGATATGTCTGCATGGTCGACGACAGCCGAGCCCGTGGGGAACTGGGCTACGCCCCGCGTCGCGATTTGCTGGAGACGCTGCGCGCGGTGGACGAGGATCGATGGGTGTAAATTTTTCGGCTTGGATTGCCTGCGCCGCGCTGATGATCGGCTGCAGGGAGCACGCGGTGGACTCACCACCGCCCCCCGCAAAGTTGGGATTGGTCCAGGCTCCGCCGGGAGCCATGGGACCGAGCGAGAAATCGGCGGTGCCTCCCGAGCTATCACCGAGAGACGGCGGCGCGGATTCGGCAGCCAGTGAACCGGAGCCGGAAGAGCCGGGGGAAGTGCCACTGTGAAACTTGGGGTGAAGGAACCCCGGGTGCGGGGAAGGCTTGCTGCGCGTAAAAAATACTTGTCATGCTAAGTACTTTTCTGCCACGCAAACCCCCCACGCGGTGCGGGGCTGGAACCGGTCGCCGTGCGGGCACCCGCTTCATTCTCTGTTGCCTGTTGAATGCGTGCTCTTCCAGACCTGGGCGTCCGCCCGGTCCTCCCCCTGAATACGAGCGTCCCGCCCCCCAGCACTGGGAGGCTGGCGTAGCCACCGATCCGTTCGAGCACATCGAAGAGGCCGT
>DASXTY010000507.1:0-3094 GCA_036505155.1 Polyangiaceae bacterium
GCGGGCTGGATATACCCGCTCTTCGCAGCATTCCGCGCACTAGTCGGACCCGATGGGCGTGGCGAACTTGTTTGGAAATGTGATCCGCTCGAGTTTTGGAAACTCCATGGACGGGAATTGTGCGCGCGCTTCGAGACGCACATGAAGGATGCCGGCAATGATGTGAAAAAGGTAGCCAGTAATGTGATCTGTTATGCCGCTATGCGGGAGATGGTTAAAATGTCCTCCAAGAGGAGCTGATCACCGAAGTGCTCAAAGAGGTGCGGCGCAGACTGAAGGAGCGCACCGAACAGAACCAAACTCCTTCCGAAATCGGCGAGTTGGAAACGGAAGCTCGTCGATTGAGAAACGAGATTGACCGACTCGTTCAAGCCCTAGCCTCTGGTACTGAGTCACCCTCCATCGCCAAGGCCATTGGCGAGCGTGAGCAGCAACTCAGCGAAGTGAAGGCGCGCCTACAGGTCATGAAGGCGGCTCCGTCAGTCTTGGATCTGGAAGTGCGCAGGATGGAGAAGGAGGCGCGGTCTCGACTGGCTGACCTGCAGGAGCTCCTCGGTCGGAATCCGACAGAAGCGCGTAAGGCGCTGGAGGCTCTGTTTTCCGGTCCGCTCAGGTTCCGACAAGTCGAGTGCGACGACGGTCCTCGCTACGAGATTGAAGCCGCCGCAATCGTCGGAACCATGTTCACAACTGACGGCGTCCCCAACGGGATTTGAACCCGTGTTACAGCCTTGAAAGGGCCGTGTCCTGGGCCGGGCTAGACGATGGGGACGAAAGGGCGCGAAACATAGCCAGAAGTGGGGCTAGAGACAATAAGGGGTTGGCGCTATGGTCCGTCGGATTTTTCAGTGTCAGCGCCCTCCCCCACTCTCGAAGCTTCTGAGCCGGTTTCGGCTCCGTCCATGGCGAAAGAAGCGCCTCGGCGCCAATGGATCTTCGGCGTTCTGCTTCTCCTGTTCACGGTGTCGGGAGCCACGGGACTCATCGATCAGGTCTGTTTTTCGAAGTACTTCGGCTACATCGTCGGCTCCACCGCCTACGCGGTGAGCGCGGTGCTGGCCGCGTTCATGACTGGTCTGGCGCTGGGCGCGCATTTTGGCGGGCGCTATTCGTCTCGGGTGGAGCGCCCACTGGTGGCGTACGGCGCCGCGGAGCTGGCGGTTGCGGGCGCGATTGCGGTATCGCCAGGGGCTTTCTTCTTGCTGACTCCGCTTTATGTTGCGCTGGCTAGGATTGCGCCGAATTCGCTGACGACGCTGAGCGTGGTGCGGTGGCTGCTGGCGCTTTTGGTGGTGGTGGTGCCGACCACGGCCATGGGAGCCACACTTCCCCTTTTGTCGCGAATCATTGCGCACGGCCGCGGCCAAAGCGCCGAAGGAGCGGGCAAGATCCGCGAACGGAGGCTGGCGGCCCTCTACGCGGCGAATACGCTGGGCGGAGCGCTCGGGGCTCTGCTCTGCGCGTATTGGATCCTAGCCGCGCTCGGGCTTTCGACAACGCTGCGGCTGTCGGCGGCCTTGAGCGGCGCCGCAGGTCTCATAGCGATTTTGCTCGGCGGACAGGAGCGCGTTCCCGAGGCGTCCATCGAGCGCGAATCGGCTGACCGGGCAATGGTGCTTCAACCGCTTCGGAGGGTGGATACGGTGATGCTGGGCGCGCTGGCGTTGGGTTCGGGCTGGATGGTGTTCGCAGCCGAAGTGGTCTCGACCCACCTGCTGGTGGTGATCATCGGCAACAGCGCTTACGCGTTTGGTCTGATTTTGGCGGTGTTCTTGGCGTGCTTGTTTGCTGGGGCCGCGGCGGCGCCTCGCTTGTGGTCGCGGTTGGGGGCCGCCTCGCTTCCAGCAAGTTTGGCGGCCGCGGGAGCGGGCGTCGTTCTGACTGTCCCACTTTGGGACCTCTTGCCGGCGCTGTTCGAGGGCAGTGGAGAGATATTCCGCACCTTCTCAGCGCGAGAAGTGGTGCGGGCGGTGGCAGTGGCCGCGATTCTGTGCGTGCCGGTAACCCTAATGGGTCTTACCTTCCCCCTGCTGCTTCAGCACGTAGCGAGACGGCCGGGCGTGGGCCGCCTGATCGGGCGCCTCACCGCGGTGAACACGGCAGGGGCAGTGGTTGGCGCGCTGGTAACCGGATATCTGATGCTGCCGCATCTCGGGTCCCAGCGCTCGTTATTGGCGATCGGCGTAGTGTACGGGCTGGCGGCGGTGGGCTCGGGGTTGGTCATCCATGATTTGGCAAAGGGTCGCTGGCTTTGGGCGTTGGCTCCGGCAGCGCTGCTGGCCACCGTCGCGGCCTTGCCCAAATGGAACCTCGCCCGGCTCACCAACGGCGCTAATGTCTATTTCGAAGCCCGAAAAAAGCCCGATGCAATTCTTTTCCTTCGCGAGGACGTCCACGGGGGGGTGACCAGCGTCACCGAGGAGGGCGGCGTGCGCACGCTTCTCACCAACGGAAAATTTCAAGGCAACACCGGTTGGGAGATGAACGCGCAGCGTTTTTTGGCGCACTACCCGTCGCTGTTCGTGAAACATTTCGACCGCGCGCTCATCATCGGTCTTGGAACTGGGACCACCTTGGGCGCGGTCGCCGCGTATCCATGGAAGGGCATCGACCTGGTGGAGATATCGCCTTCCATCGTGGAAGCCGCCGCACGCTTCTTTCCCCACACCAACGGCGCGGTGTTGACGGATCCGCGCGTGCAGGTGCACCCCGACGACGGCCGCAATTTTCTGTTGGTGCGTCCTGCCGGCGATTACGACCTGATCGGCATCGAGTTATCCAGCATCTGGTTTGCGGGCGCCTCCAACTTGTACAGCGCGGAGTTTTACGAGCTGGCTCGGAAGCACCTCAAACCGGACGGCATCTTCCAGCAGTGGGTCCAGTTGCATCATATCTACCTCCGCGATTTTGCCACCGTGCTGCACACCCTCCGCGCTCATTTCCGCCACACCGCCCTTTTTTACGGGGGCGGTCAGGGGGTCATCATCGGAGCGGAGCAGCCGCTCACGGTCTCCATGGAGCAGCTATCTCGTCTGACCAATCCAAAGCTCCGAGCGCTGATACCGAACGGGCGCGATCTGCAAAGCCTGCTCGA
>DASXTY010000508.1:0-1665 GCA_036505155.1 Polyangiaceae bacterium
GGCGAGCTGAGCATCAGCCAGCAGCAGCTGGTGCAGATTGCTTCCGCGGTCGGTACCGGCGCCAAAGTCATCGTGTTCGACGAGCCGACCAGCAGCTTGAGTCAAAGCGAAGCCGAAGACATTGTCGCGCTGTGCGGACGATTGCGGGCTCGGGGAGTGACCGTCCTTTACGTCACGCACCGGGTAGAAGAAATCTTCAAGCTGTGTGACGCGGTCACCGTGCTGCGCGACGGCCGTCATGTTTTGACCAGCCCCACCGGCGAGCTGGATGAGCCGGCCCTGGTCCGCGCCATGATCGGAAGGACTTTGGAATCCCATAGCCCGCGTTACCTCGAACGACCGCCCGGCGAAGAATTGCTACGAGTGGAAAATCTTTTCAGCCCCAGAAAGTTTCGCCACATTTCGTTTTCCATTCACGCGGGGGAAGTGCTGGGCATGGCGGGTTTGATCGGAGCGGGCCGCACCGAAATTGCACGCGCAATTTTCGGGCTGGATGCCGCCGCGACCGGACGGGTTTTTTTGCGCGGCCAGCCGATGGTGTTCAAACAGCCGGCGTCTGCGATGCAAGCGGGAATCGGCCTAGTGCCGGAAGACCGCAAACGCCACGGCTTGGTGCTGGGCTTGTCCTGCAAGGAGAACTTGAGCCTACCCATGCTCAACACCCGGGGGCTGTCGCGCGCCGGCTTCGTGCGTCTCTCCGCAGAATCGGCGCTGGTCCAGCGTTATTTCGAGCGGTTCCGAGTCAAGACACCGCATCCGAACTTTGTGGTCGCGGGCCTTTCGGGAGGCAACCAACAGAAAATCGTGCTGGCCAAATGGCTCGCGGCCGAATGCCGGCTGCTCCTCTTGGACGAGCCTACTCGCGGCATTGATGTGGGAGCAAAAGCGGAAATTCACGAATTCGTCGACCAGCTGGTGCAGCGCGGAGCGGGAGTGCTCCTGATCTCGAGCGAGCTCCCCGAAGTGCTCAAGCTGTCGCGACGCATCTTGGTGCTTTGCCGGGGGCAAATTGCCGACGAGCTATCGCGTGACCAGGCCACGCAGGAGTCGATCCTGCGCTTGATGAGCGCTCAGCCAGCTTGATAAAGTAGGCGGACCCAAGCGTATGCCGATAACTCGTTGGAAGATGCCGGTTGTCGCACTGGTTTTGGCTCTGGTTTCGGTCGCCTCGATGCAGCCGGCGCACGCGCAGACTGCGCACCCCGGCTGGTGTGCGCCCGAGCTCGAGTCATTATCCGATTCGGTGTGTTACGTGAGCCCGTCTGGCAAGTCACAAACCTTGGTGATTTTCCTGCACCCTTTGGTGGGTGTTGGGTCGAATTGGCAATGGGATCAGCAGCGCTGGTTCGCGCGTCTGGCCCGGTCGCTTGGCTTCAGTGTGCTCATGCCACGGGGACGCGCGGGCATTGGCCCTGGTCGCTCGCAGGATATCTACGCCTGGCCGACTTCGCAAAAGATGCAGGAACAACACGAAGACACGATCATCGCGGAGTGGATGCAGAGCAAGCGCGTGCTGGAGCAGCGCCAAGGACGGTTCGAACGGGTGTTGGTGTTCGGGTTTTCGAACGGCGCCTACTACGCAGCATCGCTTGCACTTCGCGGAAGATTGCCGGTAGACGGTTATGGGGTCTTCGCCGGAGGTTCCGGGGCGATGTCTCGGCGTCT
>DASXTY010000509.1:0-10116 GCA_036505155.1 Polyangiaceae bacterium
TGGACGTTTTCCCGCGCGGTTCCTTTGCTCGAGGAGCGGCACCGAGCGGAGCAGAAGACTTGGTAGGCACAGTATGGGAGTGGTGCGAAAGCCCGTTTCTTCCCTTCCCGGGGTTCGTTCCTCAAGCGTACGCCGAATACAGCGCACCTTGGTTCGATGGCCGACACCGGGTTGCGCGGGGGGGCTCTTATTGTTCGGAGCCTGAAATAGCCCGATCGTGTTTCCGAAACTGGTATTTGCCCGAGCTCCGGCAGCCAGTGCTCGGCGTGCGGCTGGCCAAGTGAGCCCGCTGGCGTCCCGCCGAACTTCCCCTTACCCTCTGGTGCATGAAGCGATTGGCTTGGCTCACCCCGCTTTGGGTCGGATGCTTCCTTCTCTCCTCGGTGGCAAACGCCCAAGACTACGGGCAAGGTCTCGAGTCCGGTGGTCTAGCTCCTCCGCCTCCTGTGGAAAGCGAGCCGACGACCGAGCCGCATTCCCAAACCGAGCAGGAGCTGGAGCGCGCCGACAAAGAAGACTCGGGCCGCGGCCTCGAGTTCTTCTGGCTCAATGTGGAGGGGGGAATTCAGCACCTCGGGCTGCAGACCTTGAAGGCGAATCATCTGGTGGACTCAGAGGTAGTCAAGACGGTTCAGACGGGACCGCTGTTTGGAGGGGGGCTCGGCGTGCGGCTGGTGTTTTTAACTCTAGGAGCACGCTTTCGCTTCGCTAATTTCCCGGACTATCAAGTCTGGACCCTGGATGGGGAGGTGGGGTTTCGGATTCCGATTGGCATACTGGAGCCTTATTTCATGTTGGGAGGCGGCTACGCTTCGCTGGGCGCACTAAGTAAAGGAAATTTTGGCACCGAGTTGAACCGAGCGGGCGTCGCGGCGTCCGGGTTCAATTTGCGCGGCGGAGGCGGGCTCGACATTTACCTGAGCAAGACCTTTTCCATCGGCGCGTGCCTCACCGGTGAGGTGCTGTTCCTGAAGCGTCCAAAATCGGACGCCAGCGCGCTCAGTACCTTGCCCGCGGAAGCCCAGCGAGTGTACGCCTTGGACGGTTCCAGCATCGGATCTTCGGTGAACCTCACCGGTGTCGTAGGGCTGCATTTCTGAGTGCTGTTTCACATCGCTGTGAGTTTGCTCATCGGCGCCATCCCGCTGGCGATGGCCGCGTGGTTGTTGCGTCGTGTGAGCCGGGTTCGCGCCATTTCAAAGCGCCGCGCATGGCTCACCGTCGGGGGAGGGGTTTTGGTGGGGATCGCCGCCGTGTATCTCGAAAAGCTGGTGCTGGCGTTCACCGGTTTGTCCTTCGAAGTAACGCCCGCGGACGCCACCGGACCGCTTCTTGCCACGTTCCTTTTGGCGGCGCCGCTGGAAGAAGGGCTGGTGGTTTTAGCGGTTTGGCCGCAATACAACGCGCGCCAGTTGATCAGCCCGCGACTTGGCTTGTTTTATGCGGCCAGCGCAGCCTGCGGTTTCGCGGCGGCAAAGTGCGCCGGTCAGCTGCTGCTGCAGGCGCTTTCGGTGACCACTGCGTTGCGCACGCTCGCGGCTTTACCGGCGTACGCTTTTTTCGCCGGTATTTGGGGGTATTCGCTGGGCAGCGGCCGGACCGGGGGGGGCCGCTGGTTTGCACCCGCGTGGCTGCTGGCAGTGGCGATCCACGGGCTTTATAACCACATCGTCTTTGGTCGCGGACCGGCGCTGCTCGGACTTTCGGTTCCGCTGCTCGCGTTCATGACGGTGTTGGGATGGATTGCGCTCCGAGACGTGGCTCCCCAGTCGGGCCGCCAAGAGCCGGTTTCAGGGCAGGAGCACGGGTTTGCCGCATTGCTGGAGCCACCATCGCTGCGCGAAATGCGCCACGCGCTACGACCCGCCAATCGCCCGCTCAAACTGCACTGGATCGCCATCGGAGCTCTGGTCACCCTGGGAGTCATGATCACGTCGCTGGCAGCGGCCGTTTATGTCGGTCACCGCGTTGGCATCGATTTTGCGCTGGCGGATGAAGCGGATGTGCGCGCAAGCGGTCCGTTATTTCTCTTGGGCACAGCGCTCCTAGCGGCCTTTCCGGTGGGAGGTTTTCTGGTTTCGCACGCCAGTGCAGCAGATAGCGTCCTCGAGCCGGCGATTGCCGCAGCGCTCGCGATTGCCGTGGTGGTGGCCATGCTCTCGGTAACCGCGCCCGTCACCGTGGTCATTGCGCTGGCGGTTGCGCCGGTGGCGTTCAGCTTGGCTTGCGCCGGCGCTTGGTTCGGCGGGCATCATTGATTATGAAAGCCCGGAGCGCGTGGCTTGAAGACCTAAGCCGAGCTTACCGACGCCTAGCCGAACGGCTGCGCCAAACGAAGCCGATGACCTGGGGGTTACTGTGGCTCTCACTGCTCACGGCGGTTCCGCTGTGGCTGGTCGAATATCCGCCCATCCAGGACTTGCCTCAGCATTTGGCTGCCATTCGCATCTGGAAAGATTACGCCGACCCCGCCTTGCATTTTTCGGATTTCTTCGAAATCGAGCTATCTAAGACTCAATACCTTGCGTATTACGGCGCTGCTCGGCTTCTGGCCATTCCGTTGGGCGTCGTGGTCGCCAACCGAGTGCTCTTAACGGTTGCGATCTGCGCACTGCCGTTTGCCATGCGCTCCCTGCTGCGCGCTCTCGGCCGTGACCAATACCTAAGCCTTTTGGTTTTGCCGCTCACCTACAACACGCAGCTGATCCTCGGTTTTTTGAACTTCGTCGCCGCCCTGCCACTCGCTCTTTGGGGTTTATCGCTGGCGGTGAAGCTGCGCGCGGAGCCGAGCCGGGCGCGTTGGGCAGGGCTCGCCCTAGTGTCGGTGGTTTGCTTTTACTCCCACCCGGTGCCGTTTGCCCTGCTGGTCTTGGGCAGCGTTCTTTCGTTGGCGGGCGCTGACTTTGTGGGGAGCTTGCGCCGTCTCGCCCCGTTGCTCCCAGCGGCGCTGACTGCGCTGATATGGCTGGGCACGAGCCCCGCCGGTCGCGCTGTCCGTGCTGCCGCAACTTTGGGCGCCAGTCCCATCGGCCCGCGACCACAGTTTGCGAGCGTTTCCGCCAATCTCCGAGATATTCCGAACTGGCTGACCGACGTGCTCAATTCCGAGCGTGACGAGCAGCTCTTCATTGCCTGGTGTCTGGTCGTGCTGTGCATTGTGGCTTTGGGGGCGGAGGCCCCGGAGGCGGAAAAAGACGCGCTCAAAGTGAGCCTCGTTCGGCGTTTGGGGCTGCTCGCGCCGGTCTGCGTTTTGGCGTTTTTCCTAGCTCCGACCAGCTATGACTGGATCTGGCCGATCAACGCGCGATTTCCCTACCTGGCGCTCATTTTCCTGATCCCGATCCTTCCCCGCGTCCCGCGCCGCTGGCAGGTTGTTCTTGGCACCGGAGCGACCCTGATCACGCTGCTCACGGTGCACGCCATAGGAACAGCCTTCCGTGAGTTCCAAGACGAAGTCGGAGAGCTCGACCGCGCCATCGCCAGCATTCCGCCGGGACGAAAAGTTTGCGGGCTCATCTGGGATCGTTACTCCCGGAACATAAAGTTCGCCCCATTCCTGCACTCCGTAGCCTGGTACCAGGTCAGGCGAGGGGGCGCAGTGATGTTCAGCTTCGCCGATTTTCCGCAGTCTCCAATTCGTTTCCGGGAGAACAATCGGCCTCCCCGAGTCCCGCCCCGCTGGGAGTGGCAGCCTGAAAACCTGCGACCCGAGCTCGATCTCGAATTTTACGATTACGTTCTAACCCGCGGTGGCCCGGGAAGGATCGCCGTGACTCCCGAATGGCGCCGCTCGTTTGAAAGCGGAGCCTGGCGGGTTTTCGAACGGGTCGCGCGCTAAAGGCGCTTGACTTCTGAGCCGTTTGAAGCGAGTCTCCCTGGTTCCGCTAGGAGGCAAACAAATGTTCGTCGCACGTTGGATCATCGATGCAAAGTTCGGTCACAAAGATGAGGTCATGGCGCTGACCAAGCGCTGGTACCAGGAAGTGGGTGACCGCGCCGGCATGAAGCCCGGCAACAGCCGCACACTCACCGGCTCCATTGGAGCCGCCGAATCGCGATTCGAGTTCGAAGCCCAATTCGAAACCCTGGCCGACCTGGAGAAGGGCTGGGCGGAGATGGCGAAGATCCCGGGACACAAGCAGTTTTCGAAAGACCTGGAGCAGCACGTCGTGTCCGGCTCGAACCGCTGGGAAATCCTTCGCATCATCGACATGTAACCAGGGAAAGGAACTCCAATGTCCAGCAACGCAGTTTTTTTTGGTTGGAACCGGTCCACCGCGGGCCGCGAAAAGCTGTCCAATGAGCACTTCGCCGATTTTTTGGGATTTTTGGGCAAGCTCCAGAGTCAGGGCACCATCACCGGGTTTGAGCCGGTCTTTTTGGCTCCCCATGGGGGCGAGTTGAACGGATTTTTTCTGATCCGCGGTGAGCCTTCGAAGTTATCGGTTCTCTTGGATTCGGACGAATGGCTCGAGCACACGACCCGCGCCTTGATGCACCTGGATAATTCCGGGTACGTGCGGGCCTACGTGGGTGACGCGGTCCAGACCGTAATGAACAAGTGGCAGAAGTACCTCTGAGCCATCCGGCTCAGAGGATCGCCTGGCCCCGCCTTATCGCTTCGAATATTGGAACCGCTTTCGAGCGCCCGGCTGGCCGTATTTCTTGCGCTCTTTGCGGCGAGCGTCGCAGGTCAAATAGCCTGCGCGTCGGAGCGCCCTTCGGCGCTGCGGATCTTCCAAGCTGAGCGCGCGGGCGATGCCGTGCCTCACGGCTTCTGCTTGCGCGCTCTGCCCGCCTCCCGCCACGGTCGCCCGGATGTCGTATTTATCGGCGACCTCTAGAAGCTCCAGCGATTGACGCGACACCATGCGTGTCGTCTCTCGCTGAAAGTACTCTTCGTTAGTCCGATCGTTGATCGTCATCTTGCCGGTTCCGCCGGCGAGCCACACCCGCGCTACGGCCGTCTTGCGCTTTCCGGTGGCATAGATTGCGGTCTCCGACATCGATCCTCGCTTAGAACTTGAATGGCTCGGGCTTTTGCGCCTGGTGTGGATGAGCGCCTCCCGCGTACACCTTGAGCTTGGAGAGCAGCTTTCTTCCCAATACGTTTTTGGGCAGCATTCCTTTTACCGCATGGCGGATGGGTGCGTCGGGCCTTCGTTGCACCAGGCTCGAGAAGCTTTCGCGCCGAAGCGACCCCGGGTGGCCGCTGTGGCGATAGTAGTACTTGTCGGTCGGTTTGCGACCGGTGAGGCGGACCCCTTCCGCATTGACGACGATGACGAAATCTCCGGTGTCGACGTGCGGCGAAAAAAAGCTCTTGTGTTTGCCCCGGAGCACCGCCGCCACCCGACTGGCCAGTCGTCCGAGCGGCTGCCCGTGGGCATCGACAACCCACCACTTTCGGGCGGCGTGGGCCGTGGAGGGCTTGGCGGATTCGGTTTGCGTCTTCACGAGGGCGAAGGGCCAGGTGTTTGGGACCCCGGCTTCAAAAGGGGCCAGGCTTTTAGCCTTCGGCACCGGTGCCGTCAAGGGGACGGCAGACTTTCCCCCTGCCGCCCGCTCTCGGACAGCGGACCAGCGCAAAATGCAATACTAGGCAAGCCCACGTGTCACCCCTCGCCGGAACCCGTATCATCGACCGACTGCTTGCCGATGGGCTGATAGGCCCTGAGCACCAGGAGTCAACCCTCGATTGGGTGCGCCGCACCGGAGATCGAGTGGAGGAAGCGCTGCTCGCAGTGGAGGCCATCGAGGAACCGCAGCTGCTGCGCACTTTGGCCACCTTGTATCGGACCCGCTTCGTTTCGACCGAAAAGCTGGCCAAGGCGGAGATCGATCGACTCGCGCTGGAGAAGGTTCCAAGAAAGCTGGCCGAGCGGGAGGGGCTTTTCCCGGTTCTCTACGACCAGGAAAATGACGTGCTCAGCGTCGTCACACCGGACCCGGACAATCTGACCGCTTTGGACGAGGTGCGGGCTGCGTCGGGCGTCAAGGAGGTACGCGCTTTTGTGGGCAGGCCAAAGGCGGTTCGCGCCGCGATCAGCAAGGCTTACGGTGGAGACATTCACGCTTTTGCGGCGCTCGACCGCGCGGCTCACGAACAATTCACCAGCATGCTGGACGTCTTCGAGCGGAACCTGGTCACCGAGGAGAGCATGGCCGCCTCGCTGGCTAATGAGGGCGCGAGCCGCGAGCGGATGTGGACGGCTGAAGATCTGGAACGCGGCTCCAGCAGCGGAATAAGCGGCAAAGGAATCACCGGTCACTCGTACCTGGAAACCCTGAACGTGCTGGTGAGCCTGCTCGAAAACTCGCGGACCGATTTGAGGGGGCACTCGGCTCAGGTCGCTCGCCTGGTGCGACAGATTTCGGAGCGGATTGGCTTGTCCGAATTCGATTCTGCTGCGTACAGCATTGCGGCTTACCTGCACGACCTCGGCAAGATGAGCGCTTACCACCTGACCGCGCTGAACGTTGCCGAATACGAAGCGCACCGGGCTTCCGCCGCAAAAGTGTATAATTCGCCACTAAGGCTGCTGGAGTCGGTACAGCTGCCCACGGAAGTCATGAGCGCGGTGGAGTCCATGTATGAGCGCTACGACGGGCAGGGGCTTCCGGCCGGCCTTGCCGGCAAAGATATTCCGCTCGGCGCGCGTTTGCTTTCCATTGCGGACACCTATGCCGACCTCACGCAGAATCCCCGCAATCCGTTCCGCAAGACGCTTCGTCCGGCGCAAGCGTGCGAGGTTCTGGCTCGTTATCGCGGCACCGTGCTGGATCCGAATCTGGTGGACTTGTTCAAACACACGGTCACCGGGGAGGATTTGAAAGCCCGGCTCTTGTCGGAACGGAATCGCGCGTTGATCGTGGACGCCGATCCGGAGGAGTCCACCGTGCTGGAGCTTCGCATGATCGAACAAGGTTTTGAGGTCCATCAGGCGCACACTTCGGATCAAGCGATCAGAATCCTGGAAGCTGGGGAAATGGAAATCGTGTGTGCGGAAATCGAGCTCAAGCCTCAGGACGGGTTGACGCTGCTCGCGCAGGCTCGCTCCAAGCCCTGGGGCCGGGACATACCCTGGATCGTCATCACCGGAAGAGCCGGACGCGCCGACGCGCAACGGGCGTTCGAGCTGGGCGTGTCAGACGTGATGAGCAAGCCGGTATCGGCTGAGCTCTTGGTGGCCAAGATGAAGCAACTCATCCAGCGCCAAGCATCGGCGAGCGGGCGCGCGCGCGGCGTTTCCGGGTCGCTCAGCGAAATGGGCTTGCCGGACATGGTTCAAGTGCTGTGGCACGGTAGAAAGACGGGCTCCCTAAATATCCGGCTGCGCCAGGAGAGCGGCGAAATCCACTTCGTGAGCGGCACCATCTACAATGCCATGTGGGGAAACCTGCGCGGCGAAGAAGCCTTTTATGCCATGCTGGCCCTGACCGAGGGTGAATTTCTGCTCGACCCGAACTTTACAGCAGCGCAGCAGTTCATCACGGAAAGCCCGGAAGCGCTGTTGCTCGAAGGAATGCGGCGGTTGGATGAGGCCGGCCGCTGACACGGACGGCTCTGCGTGGTAAGCTTTCTTATCGCGCGAAGGAGCCGTTGACTGTGCGGGAGCCATCACTTCCGCTGAGCGGGTTCAACAACAATGTGCGGCATAGAGGCCGCGTGTTCCACCTTCAGTCGGAAGACTCTGGGCCGAAGCACCGCAGGATCGTCACGCACCTGTTCGTTGACGGGGGACGCATCATCAAGACCGAGCGCACCGAGTACTCCGAGCATGTCGGAAAAGCGAATTTTTCGGAAGTGCTGCGCAGTCTGATGAAAGAGCAACACAAACGGGTGTTCAAAGCGCTGAGAGCGGGAGAGCTGGACGCGCTGGTCGAAAGCATTTGCGGACCATTTCCGCAATTGGAATCGACTCCCACCAGCGCCGCTCCGAAAAGCGAGCCCAGCTCACCGCGGCCGCCGCTGGCGGAGGTGAAGAAATTGGGCGAAAGCGCAGCTCCGCCGAGGCGGAAGCAGGTTTTATCCGACGCCCCGAGGCCTTCCCTGTTTGGCGACGATTTGCCGGAAACGTCGCTGGACGAGGTGATATTGAGCTATTTGGCGGAAACGGACGAGAAGGAGTAAGGATTTCGGGAGCGGGAGCGGATTTGTGGGAACGGTGAACGGAACAGGAACTAGGAACTAGGAACGAGCTGTGGCAGAACTGAGGGCGCCCGAGACTCGGCTGTTCGAGCGGACGCAACGAGGATTGCCACCAGCTGGTCGATCTCAGAAACCAAGCTGTCTAAGCCACCAGGTGCGATCCAGTCTGAACGCTGCAGCACCCGCAGCCAGTAGTGCGCCTCTCTGAGCTCTTTCGTGGCGACCCGGACCTTGTGCACGAAGTCCGCACTGCTCTCGGCACCGCGTGCCTCTTCGTAGTTTGCACCGCCACCCGACGTAGCACGCCACAGCTGCTTGCCCACCTGCTTCGAGGCGGCATCAGCCTCGAGCGGGTTCCCTGTTCCTTGTCACTTGTTCCTTGTTCCGTTCGACGTTCCATTCTCCTTCATCGGCCGCACGGCAGCAGCCGTTGTCCCGTCTTGTCTCGGCCGCCTGGGAAATCACGCTAGGACTCGTGAACGGAACTAGGAAGCTGGCTCAACCAGAGAACTGGTTCGGCATCCTGGCCAGGAAGGCGCTCCGACACCGCTCTTTCAGTGGACCCTCCGCGCTCGAAGCCGCCATCTACGCTTCGCCTCGCGCTGGAACAAGCAACTAGCCCGCCCGTTCAACCGGACCTACACCGGTCGCGTGCTCGCCCCTTAAGCCCGATTGTGACTCCTGGGACGCCACGCTAGCCGTGTCGTTCTGCGCGCGAGATGGCGCCAAGACTTTCTTCTTCCGTTTTCCCGTAAGGCTCATTGAGCCACGCATCCACGATTTCGCGGGCAACCGCTTCGGATGTAGCGCGCAGGCTGAGTGCCAGCACATTGGCGTCATTCCACTTTCGCGCGCCGCGGGCGGTTTCGGCGTCGCCACACAACGCAGCCCGAATGCCCGGCACTTTGTTGGCAGCGATGCTCACCCCGGTGCCCGTCCAGCAACACACGATCCCGAGCTCGCTTTCGTTGGACGCAACACTTCGGGCGACGCGAACGCCGGTCTCGCCCCACGCCTCCGGCTCGCCGCCGGCTGCTCCGAAAAGTCGGACCAGGTGCCCGCTCTGTTCGAGATGCCGCACCACCGCATCCACCATATGGTTTTTTTCGTCGGCGCCGAACGCGATTCTCATGGGCCGGTCTGGAGCCTAATCCAGATACCTCTGCGCCGCACACAAGCGGGGAACGTCTCGGGGAAAGCTCGCGCCGACGGCGGTCCCGGTTTTCCGCCGCTCCTTGACTTTACCCACTCGAGGTGGAAGATCGCCTGCTCGTTCACACCTGCTCGGTGCGGTAGCCAAGCGGTTAGGCAATGGTTTGCAAAACCATCAGACGTCGGTTCGAATCCGATCCGCACCTCTGAATCGGAGCAATCCCGGGGCAATGGATAGGGTGGCATCGAGCGGGGTGAGGCCATCTCGAGCTCGCTAGCTTATGCGGAGGGCGGGGTGGAACTTTTCAATGCGAGGCCCTGCGTCGCTTGCCCGCCAACGGTAACGGACGAAACCCATAGATGAAAACTCTCCGCTGTAGTCGGGGGCGTAGTTCTCGAACGGCGTTTGAGAAATCCTAACACGGCCCGCCTGCAACGCACGGGTGTGCCTGGAGCCATGCGTGCCGGTCATATGGAGAGTGCGGGAAATCGTAGAGTACCGCCGCAGATCAGCGTGCCGCGGAAGCGGAGACTTAGGCGCCGGAAACGTGTAACGACCGAATGGGGCAGGGCTTTCGCCGCGAAACCTTGTCAGGCGGGCGCGTGGTATGCCGTTGGGCTTCCGTGGTGGCCGATCTTCACGATATCGCGACAGGCGTCGACTGCCCGTCACAGTGAGTAAGACCCTATACCCCTCCCAGACGGCGTGCACGGAGGCACGAGGCGTTGGCTCCTGGCCCGCAAGCCTACCCAATGCATCGAGAGGCGCCCAGCGCTGAAGAATCCGCTTATTCTCGGCTGCTGAGATCTGA
>DASXTY010000510.1:0-2428 GCA_036505155.1 Polyangiaceae bacterium
CCATTGCCTCGATCAAGAACGCATTCGGCGCGCGGTTGAACGCGACACGCGTCACCGAAACGATCCCGGTCAGAGTCCTTTTGGTCGGGGTTCGCGACCACCGGACAGTTGTCGCGCGAACCGTAGACGCCGTCTCCGTCGCTGTCGCCCACGGTGTCCGCGCTGCGCGGGAAACTCGGCTGCATGTAAGTCACTCCCCCCAGGTCCGTTGCATGCATCAGAAGCGCGGCGCGCGATGCAAGAGTTGGATCGACGAGCTCCCAGGGCCCGCGGATCGCGGCGTCGGCGTAGCGCTGCAGGCTTCGGATCGAAGCCGGCGAGCCGTAGACGTAGCCAGCCGACATCGCCTCTCCCTTGCTGGTGGTGTAGGCGAGATTCAGCTTGAGCACCAGGGCTTCGCGAAGGAATTTATTGTAGTCTTCGGTCGGCTCAACCGAGATCAGAGCGCGCACCGCGTCACCATCATTGAAAACGCGGCTATCGCCTTCAGCTACTCCGAGCGCGTCCAGCGAGCCTAACACAATCGGCAGGAACGGCTCGACGGCGCCGGGCTCGAGCCATTGCGCATGGGAACGCGCTCCGGAAACCGACAGTCGGCCGCCGGAGCCACCGCCGATGGCAAGATAGACAGTCTCCGGCGGTTCGAGCTCCAGTCCATTCGGCGTCCGGGTGGACGACCAGTCGTAGGGGCAATGGGCGGGGGTGTACTCGCCGAGACTCCGACACTCCGCGGAATTTGACGGATCTGGAACGAACCCGTCTTGGCATACGCAAATTGGCACGCTGCCGGTTGTGTCACACCGATGGAAGGGAAGACAGATCGTGCCGGCACAGGCAACGGGCTGTTCGGGGGCAAGGTCACCACTCTCGCCAGTGGAGAGCGCACTAACTATACCGCCCGCGTCCGTAGACCCGTCAGATCGGGTTCCACGAGCGCCGCCGCTCGAAACGGCGCGAACGTCGCTCGAAACGGTAGCACTGTCGCTCGATCGAGTTGGCCCGCTGTTCGACTGGTCAGAGCCGAGGTCGATAGAGCTCCGACCACAAGCGATTGACAGGGCACCCAGGTAGGGTCGGATGTCAACTTGGAACCAAGGTCGTGGTCGAAACTGTTTGCCCACGACTCTCACTGTATCGCATCCCCATCGGTGAACCAAGGCGATCGATCATCAAGCGTCGTGTTACGACATCGGCACGGTAAAGCCTAGATCCGGCGCCACTGCCCTCAAGCAGCTACCCGATTTTTGCTCGAACACAGCCGCTCGAGGCATTCCACTGGGTCGGCACAACCTTCGCGCGAAGCGATGAGCCGCGCCATTTTCGTCGCGGCAGTTCGGTAGGATGTTTGCCTCAGTATTCGGTCGACTGCCGCCCCGATTTGATGGGCAGACGCATTGGGTTTGAGGCGAAGCCCAGCGCCGCAATGGACCACGCGAGCCGCGGTGTCGTTCTGGTCGCGTCCCATTGGGATGCACACCAGCGGAACACCGGCGGCCAAGCCCTTCATGGTAGTGCCATGACCACAATGCGTGATGAGGAGCGATGCTTCCTTGAGCACTTGCGCATGGGGCGCCGACTGCACCACCACCACGTTGTCTGCACCGGAAACATCAGCCGGCTTGAGGGCTGGTCCAAGGGTGAGAACGGCGCGCACCGGAAGCCGGCTCAGCCCCGCGACGATTCGACGCAAGAGCGGAGCCTGGTTCTGGAAAGAAGACCCTAATCCGACCAGAACCAACGGACGCTGGTCATTTGTGGCAAAAGGGGAGCGCCACGGCTCGGACCACTCCGGGTCCACCAGCTCGGGCCCCACGTAGCGGACATGTTTCGGGATAGCGGGTGAAGTAAAATCGAATGTTGGGCTTGTCTGCACCAAGATGACCTGCGCGGCCAGGAACTGATCATAGGTGCTCGAGACTTTTGCGAGCCCGAAAGATTCCCTCACCGCGTTGAGCGGCGGCAAGGCCCTACCGAATAGCTTGTTCGTCAGCTTGAGCATCAATGCGTCCCGCAATCGACCGGGCCAGCCCTTGGCCGGCATCAAACCCGGGCCCATGGGCGGGATCCCCGGTGTTGGAATGATCCAAATGTTCGGCATGAGCGTTGCCATTGGAAGTTTCAGCTTCTCACCGGGAATGAGAGCCGCGGGAATTGCAAAATCGACCACCAGGACATCCACGGGACGCGCTTCGAGCTCGGCGGCGGTATCTCGAGCCCAGCGCGGCGCCGGCTCAGCCAAAAACAAGCGCAGGTAAGCATCCATCATCTTCAGCGGATTTTTGAATTCATAGTCTTTGAAAACATCGTGGCTCGGGTCACGGCTCGTGCGGTGCGGTGCCGTCGTCCATGCAGAAAATTCGCAGCCCACCGCGCGCGCCTCCGGCTCCAGCGTGGGATCGCCGAGCACGCGCACCGAGTGCCCGCGCCC
>DASXTY010000511.1:0-9501 GCA_036505155.1 Polyangiaceae bacterium
GTCCCTCTGACGACTGAATGCACTCAATGTGGACTCCATCGGCTCGCATGGCGCTCATGCGGTCGACGAGGAGCGTCAAGCCGTTGAGCTCTACCTCGATATCGCCCGGTTGCCTCGGACCGATGCTGAGTGCGTGCTCGAATTCTGAGTCCACCTCTAGCCGCAAAAATTCGCCCTCCTCGCCGACGGCCTCTTTGAGCGCGCGGACCGCCTCCTCCGTGGCGGAGATCTTCGGAGGGTCGGGGGCCGTGACCCCGAGCTTTTGGTGCAAGCCGCCATTTTCAAACAGCTCGGTGATGATATCGCAGCCACCGACGAATTCTCCTCGGATGTAGAGCTGCGGAATCGTTGGCCAGGACGAATATTGTTTGACGCCCTCCCGGATGGCGGGATCGGCGAGCACATCGACGGTTTGATAATCGGGCAACAGCGCATCGAGGATCTGCACCACCCGCGCGGAGAATCCGCACCTCGGCGCGACGCGCGTGCCTTTCATGAACAAGAGGACCGGGTTTTGGTCAACGAGGTTTCGAATTGTGTCCATACGGGTCGATTCCATGCGCTCTTTTCCTTAGCCGGACGCTGTCGGCTGTTGACTCCGGGGTTATGCCACACCTCGAGTCATTGCGCACGGAAGGCTGGTGGCTCAGCTGCGGATCACCGTTGCGGAGCGCGCTGCTTGCTGAGCCTGACGCACTTGGTCCACACACTCCAGCACGTGACGGATGGCGTCCCTGGCTGCTTGCACATCCCCGTGATCCTTTTGCCACTCCCGTTCCGCCGCGCCGGCTTGGGCCTCGTGGCGCGCGGCTTCAGCTTCGTGGTCTTTTCCCTTCCTCCCATAGGCCGTGGCCCAGAGCCCGGTCACGCCCGCGGCCGACGCGCCGCAGCCGGACACCGCGGACGCGGCACCGGGTCCTTGCTGTGATGCGCCGCCCTCGGTTGCTTGACTGTTCATGGACATACACGCGGAACCTATCTGAGTCGCCCCGCTCGCTATCTGCCCCACACCGGTCATCACGCCGGCGATGAAGTTGGCTTCGGCCGCCTTATGCATCTCCTGGATGCGCCGGTTGGTTTCTTCCTTGATCCGCTGCTCGGCGAGGTCGGCGAGCTTTCGGGAGTTAGTACGCTCCTCGGAAGAGGCTTTGACCAAGAGCGCCGCGATTTGCGCAATGGCGTCGCCACTCGCGCCACCAGGCTCGGGACTGAGAATCACAGTGTCTGTTGGCTTAGACTGGTTCTGTGAAGAAACCGGAGTCATGGGCTCATACGCGCGCGGTGCGCCGTTCACTGAATTCACGTCGGTCATGTTCATGCCCTTGCTGCCAAGACCATGGCTTGGCCCTTTGCTTCAATTACACCAGAGAAATGTTTGGTCACCCTAGCTTCCGAGCGCTCGCACTCTTCGAGGCTCGCCAAAATCTGCATCAGCAGACGATTGGATTTTGAGATGTCTGCTCGCGTTCGGACGGCGTCCGTGTTGCTGTAGCTTTCCTTCTTTTGGTACACGCTCTCTTCGACTTTGGCCGCGCCGGCCGCCACCGTAGATGCGCCCGCTGCTCCGTCTGCGATGCACCCAACGGTCTTTAGGCAGCCAGAAGCCGAAGCCCCAACACCGGCGCCTCCAGTGGCAAGAGAGCCGCCCACCGCCAACCCCATCTCAAACCAGAAAGCGTCCTTGTCGCTCATTCCCAGGGCTTGAAGGACGTGAAGCTCGCTCTGAGCCATTGCGGCGGCGGACATAACGGCGCCTGCAATCGCGAGCGCGGCGATGGGTGCCGCTGCACCACAGCTCGCGACGGCAACCGCAATGGAAGCGACCACCAAAGCAACTCTGCCGACCTTTGAAGCAATGCCACCGAGGTCGTGCCAAAAGCTCTTGTGACGACTGGCTTCCAGAGCTTTCCTAAGCGCGCTGCGTAGTTGGTCCCACTGCTTGGAGCGCTCGCCTTCTGCTTTCCTTATCAGCCTTTCGCTAGAGCTTTGGTCGTCCATACGAGCTTTCGATGTGAGCGCAAAAAGCATTGAGAAGGCGTCGAGCTCCAAGCCCAGATGTGGGGCAGGAAGGAGCGACTGCACCTGGCGACTGGTTTCACGGGTCTTCCCACCTGAATAGGTATCCGGCCCGCTGACGGGCCCGCTGCCAACCGCCGAAGTCGTGGTGCTCATGATCCGCACCTCACCGCTTCGACGAGCTCCGTCAGGTTCACATCGTTGGATGCCTGTGCGAGCCGGACCGCTTCTGCGAACGCTGCTTCCGCTTCATCCGGTCGCTCGAGCGCGCTCAGCGCTCGGCCTCGACCTAGCCAGCAACGCGCAGAAGGCTCGGCCGCCACGGTGCCGGTTGAATACAGCTCGAGGGCAATCCACGGCTGATGGACCCGCTCGTGGCACTCGGCCAGGGCGAGCCAGCTGCGCTCGTCGGTGGGGGCGACCTGCAGCATCCAGCGAAATACCGCTGCCGCATCCGCAAAATTGCCCTGCTGAAACAGGAAATACCCGGCCGCGTACAGAGTTTCTGTAGACTGAGCGGCTTCCGCTTCTGTCACATGAACTGGGACTGGTTGCTTCATGGTGACGCTCACTTGATGTTGTGCACGATGGCTTCGTAGCTCTGGTTCATTTTGCTCATGATGTTGGTGGCCAGCTGAATGCAAGTCTGACGCTGCGACATCATCGATTGGAGCTGTACCATTTCGAGATCGGCGTTGCTCTTCACGTTCTCCCGCGCTTGCTGAATGCTGGACAGGGAAATTTTCCATTCATCAGCAGTCATGGAGAATTTGAACTGAGCGTTGCCCGTTGCCTCCGTTTTCTTTTGTATTGCGCTTTTAACGGCTTCTGGCGTCTTCGCCGGCACTTGCGGCGCTGGCGCGCCAGACACATGTTTCTGACTTATGTCGTTCAGAACTTCCTGGACCTGCTTTCGCACCGGATCATCGGCTGCGAGCTCTTTCATAGCATCAGAAACGTCTTTCTTGACTGACGTCCAATCCTCATAGTCCTTTGGCGGGTTGTGCTTGTTGAAAATCTCCTCGACTTTGCTGAGCGCCTCTCTCTGCTTGAGCGCGTAGGTCTGCTGCGCTAGACTAGTCTGGATTTCTGTATCCATGCTGCCGAGCTGCACTTGGAGGTACATCATCAAATCCTCGCTGCTGAGAGAGGCGGATGCCGGCTCGAACGATCCAGGTGCGGTGGTGGCGGTCGCGTTGTTAACTTCGTGAGACATGTGTTTGCTCCTTCGTCGTAGGAAGCCCGCTTAGCAACGCTTGCCCTGCCAAGTGCAGGGCTGAACGGTACTGGTCGGGCGCGCTGGCGGGTCGATCTGCGTGAGCGCGTGAAAAAGGGAGAGCTCACTCGAGTCGACCCGAACCATCCGATTCGGCTCCAGGCGCAGGAGCTCGAGCGCGGTCGAAAGCTCGCGGTTTTGCTCCGCAAGCTCGCTCCGGATGCGCTGGATCTCTGACTTCATCGGCTCCTCGTCGGCCTGGGGCGCGGTTTGTTCTCGCGTGGAGTCCATCGGCGGGTCCTGAGTGGAGAGCACTTCGGCCGGCCGGCGTTTCAATTGAGTGGGGCGAAACCGTGGCCTCAGGCCCCCAAGGTGCTCCGCGGAATGGCTTCGCAAGGCAGAGTTTTTGAGCTATAATCATAACATCCGGATGTAATGATTATGGCTGCCATCGAGCCCACAATTGCCCTTTTGCACCTTTTCGGTGACCCCACGCGGCTTCGACTCCTGGCCCTGCTTTCACGCGAGGAGCTGAGCGTCATTGAGCTCACCAGCATCCTGGACATCGGGCAGTCCCGGGTCTCGACTCACCTTGGAAAACTGCGGGAAGCAGGGCTGGTCCGCGATCGACGTGTGGGGGCGTCGACTTTCTACGCTTTTAATGGTGCCACACAAGCTCAGAAGCTCTGGGGCGTGGTGCGCGAACAAATCGATGACGGGGTCCTCGATGGCGATTGGGGAAGAGCCCAAGACCTCAAACAGTCGCGCCAGCAAGCTCTGTCGTGGCCTGATTCGATTGCCGGCGAAATGGAGCGGCACTATTCGCCGGGGCGCACTTGGGAAGCGACGGCGCGTGGACTGCTGGGCTTTGTACAGATGGGCGATGTGTTGGACACCGGCTCCGGGGACGGAGCCATCAGTCAGCTTATTGCGCCCTACGCGCGCTCCGTTACCTGCCTGGATCGCAGCGAACATATGATAGAGGCGGCGCGCGGCAGGTTTGGTTCCGCCAATAACGTGCGCCTAGTAGTGGCAGACATGCATAAGCTCCCGTTCGACGACCCGCGTTTCGACACGGTCCTGATGTTCAACGTGCTCACTTATGCGGAGTCGCCTTTGCGCGCCTTAAGGGAAGCCTGTCGCGTGCTTCGCCCGGGCGGAAAGGCCGCGGTGATCACGCTGAACGCGCACTCTCAATCGAATGTCACAGCGGCTTATGGTCACCTGCACGCCGGTTTTTCGCCACTCGAGCTCAGCCGAATGTTGCGAGACGCGAGGCTCCAGGTGTTGAGGTGCGAAGTGACCTCGCGTGAACGCAGGAAACCATACTTCGAAGTGGTTACCGCTTTTGCCATCCGGCCCGAGGAAAGTTGACCATGTCGGCCGCCACCCGCAGCCTCATCGAAGAGCTCGCAGCGCAGCGGATCCTGCTTTTGGACGGCGCCATGGGCACTATGATCCAGAGCCACCGGCTGAGCGAGCAAGACTACCGAGGAGAACGTTATGCCAATCACCCGCACGACCTCAACGGCAACAACGACTTATTGGTTCTCACTCGTCCAGAGCTGATCCGGAAGATTCACGAAGCGTATCTCGATGCGGGGAGCGACATTATCGAAACCAATACTTTTAGCTCTACGTCCATAGCCCAAGCGGATTATCGCCTCGAGTCCGCGGTCTACGAGCTGAACCTGGAAGCAGCGAAAATCGCCAAAGCCGCTGCTCGCACGTGGAGCGACCGCACCCCGAATAAGCCGCGTTTCGTGGCCGGCGCCATCGGGCCGACCAACCGAACGTTGAGCATTTCACCCGACGTGAACGACGCCTCTTATCGGACCGTGAGCTTCGACCAGGTGCAGCAAGCTTATGCCGAGCAAGTTCGCGGGTTGATAGACGGCGGCGTGGACCTGCTGCTTGCCGAAACAGTTTTTGACACGCTCAACCTCAAGGCGTGCATCGTCGCCATTCAAGAGGTTTTCGAGCAAAAGGGAGTTGAGCTGCCGCTGATGATCAGCGTGACCATCACCGATCGCAGCGGTCGCACGCTTTCGGGGCAGACGCTGGAGGCTTTTTGGATCTCGATAGAGCATGCGCGGCCCATGAGCGTCGGGATCAACTGCGCGCTCGGAGCGCGGGAGATGCGCCCCTACATGGCGGAACTATCGAAGCTGGCTCCCATATTGACCAGCGCCTATCCCAACGCCGGGCTTCCTAACGCATTCGGTGAATACGATGAGCTTCCGGAACAGACCGCGAGTCTACTCGAAGATTTCGCCAAAAATGGGTTGGTCAATATTCTGGGCGGCTGCTGCGGCACCACCGCAGAGCACATCGCTGCACTGGCCCGGAAGGTGGCCGGGCTCGAGCCTCGGCGCATCCCGTCCGTCGTCTCGTACAACCGTCTCAGCGGGCTGGAGCCGCTCACCATTCGGCCGGATTCGAATTTCATCATGGTGGGGGAGCGCACCAACGTTACGGGCTCGCGTCGCTTTTCAAACCTGATTCGCGCCGAGGATTACCATCAGGCTTTGCAAGTTGCGGCGCAGCAGGTGCGCGACGGGGCCAATATCATCGACGTGAACATGGACGAGGCGATGCTCGACTCGGAAGCAGCCATGGCGAAATTTTTGCGAATGGTGGCGACTGAGCCTGAGATTGCCCGCGTCCCGGTGATGGTGGACAGCTCCAAGTGGTCGGTGATCGAATCCGGGCTCAAATGCCTGCAGGGGAAATGCATCGTTAACTCCATCAGTCTCAAGGAGGGCGAGCAGGACTTCATCAGCAAGGCGCTGCGCGCCCGCCGCTACGGGGCGGCGGTGGTGGTGATGGCGTTCGACGAACGGGGTCAGGCCGAAACCGCGGAACGGAAATTCGAGATCTGTCAGCGAGCGTATCGCCTGCTGCTCGACCAGGTTGGTTTCGATCCGCACGACATCATCTTTGATCCGAATATCTTCGCGGTGGCAACCGGAATCGACGGGCATAATCGCTTTGCCATCAACTACATGGATGCCACGCGCCGCATCAAACAGGAGCTTCCGGGCGCGCTGGTGAGCGGAGGCGTGAGTAACCTGTCGTTTTCGTTTCGCGGTAACGACTCGGTGCGTGAAGCGTTTCACTCCGCTTTTCTGTATGCCGCAATCAAAGCCGGGATGGACATGGGAATCGTGAATCCCGGCCAGCTGGTGGTGTACGAAGATATTCCGAAGGAGCTACTGGAGAGGGTGGAAGACGTGCTCTGCGATCGGCGAGCGGATGCGACCGAACGCATGGTCGACTACGCGGAGTCGGTCAGAGGGACGGCCGCCAAGCGAGAAGTGAGCCTGGCTTGGCGCGAAGCTCCGGTGGAGCAGCGCATCCAGCACGCGCTGGTACACGGGATCGTCGACTTCATTGAGCGGGATGTGGAGGAAGCGCGACAGCAATACCCCTTGCCGCTGTCGATCATCGAAGGCCCCATGATGGCCGGGATGAGCGTAGTCGGAGATCTCTTTGGAGCCGGCAAGATGTTTCTGCCTCAGGTGGTAAAAAGCGCGCGCGTGATGAAACGCGGAGTGGCGTATCTCGAGCCCTTCATGGACGCGGGGAAGGCTCTGAGCGGAGCCACTACCCAAGGCAAGATCGTGCTCGCCACCGTGAAGGGGGACGTGCACGACATCGGGAAAAACATCGTCGGCGTAGTGCTCGGTTGCAACAACTACGCCGTGGTTGACCTGGGGGTGATGGTGCCGTGCGACAAGATCCTGGATACGGCCCTGAATCAGAGCGCCGACCTAGTTGGACTGAGCGGGCTCATCACGCCGAGCTTGGATGAGATGGTGTTCGTGGCCAAAGAAATGTCACGCCGCGGACTGGATCTTCCCCTGCTCATCGGTGGAGCCACCACCAGCCGCCAGCACACCGCGGTCAAGATTTCCCCTGAATATCCGGGGGCGACGGTGCACGTGCAAGACGCCTCGCGAGCGGTGGGAGTGGTGGCGAAGCTCCTGGACGGCAAACAGCGCGTCAGCTTCGAGCGGGAAAACCGGGCGGAACAGGAACGGCTGCGACAAGCACACGCGGGCAAACGCGCCCGCACCCTGATTTCCTACACGGACGCGCTCCGCCGCCGGCCCGCGATTCAATTCGGCCCCGAGGTGGTAAGCCGGCCCGATTTTTTGGGCGTTCGCCGTTTGAATGATTATCCGCTCGAAGAAATTGCGCGGTTCATCGATTGGACCTTCTTCTTTGCAGCTTGGGAGCTTCGGGGGCGGTTTCCGCAAATTCTGGATAGCGCCCGCTACGGCGCTGCAGCGCGCGAGCTCTATGAAAATGGCACCACTTTATTGCGGCAGATCGTGGACCAGAAGCTGCTCCGGGCCAGCGGGGTTTACGGCTTCTGGCCGGCCCACAGCTCGGGCGACGACCTGGTTCTGTTTACGGATGAGTCGCGACAGCGCGAGCTGACGCGCTTCAACATGCTGCGGCAACAGAGCCCCACCAGCGAGCAAGACGTATGTCGATCCCTGGCCGACTTCGTGGCAGCTGAAGGGACGGGGCTGTCGGACTATGTGGGAGCGTTTGCGGTAACTGCCGGTATTGGAGCACAGGAGCTTTCCAGCGACTTCGAGCGGCGGCTGGATGACTACAATGCGATCATGGTCAAAGCCTTGGCCGACCGCCTCGCGGAAGCTTTCGCGGAGCTCTTGCACCAGCGCGCCCGGCGTGACTGGGGCTACGAGAAAGGTGAAGACTTCACCAATGCGGAGCTCATCGCCGAAAAGTATCGCGGCATACGCCCCGCCTTCGGCTACCCCGCGTGCCCCGACCACAGCGAAAAGGTCAAACTATTCGAGATTCTCGACGCCGGTGCGGCGGGTCTGGCGCTTACTGAAAGCTTCGTCATGACTCCCGCTGCGAGCGTCAGCGGTATCTACATCGGCCACCCGGATTCGCGCTATTTTAACCTCGGGCGCATCGACCGAGACCAGGTGCAAGACTACGCGGCTCGCAAAGGCGTCCCGGTCGAGCGAGCTGAAAAATGGCTGGCGCAGAATCTCGCCTACGATCCGCCCTGAGTCATGCCCGAGATACGGGCCTGGAAGCGGAGAGGGTTGGTGAGTTGAGGGGAGCGTGCGCCAGGACATCATCGCGCCCAGCGACTGCGTCGAGCCGCTCTGGCGCACCGTCGGCACCAGGCCGGCGTACGAAGCCAGCTCCCGCGCGTTCTGCTCTGGGCTAAAGTCGGCTAGCTGCCAACACAAAAAGGCATCTACTTAAGCGTCGTTTTAGCATCGTATAACGCCCCTTCCAGCCGCCGAGGGAAGTCCTTAAGGGATGCGCGGCAAAGCGCAACCGCAGTCTTTTGTCGAATATCCGGATGCTCGCTGATGAGTGTGGCGTGGCTCTCGTAGACGGAGCGTTCATCCGCGGCGTCACGCACTACGATTGTCATCTCTTTCTGGAAAGTCCTATTGCTTGCCCCGTGCCCCGGGGCCGCTGACACTTGCCAGCCTATGTATGTTTTTAGACACGTGTCATCCACGCTAGCTGCACCAACACCTTTCTTCAGCGCTACCGCTTTGCACGCTCTCGCGAATTCCGCACACAGGACGCGAGTTTGTGGGTCCGCTCGTGAAAGGCTGTCCGGTTTAACGAAACATAGGGACGGTTGCTCAAGCGCGGGATCGTCGGTGGGGGACGCGCTCACCTTGACCCGAACAGTCTCCCGACTGCGTGAAGCTGCATTGAGAGCCCCTGCGAGAACCCCTGCGAGAGCCCCTGCCACGGCCTCGCAGCCCGTACACGCAGTGAGAGCTAACACCCCAAGGATGGGCCAGGAGTATCGCCCAGCTGCGTGCGCTGTCATCCGCAAGCGGGATGCTAAGGCGGTGGTGGCATGAGCGTCCAGAGCGGGAACACCAGCGCGCGCTAATCGCCCAGATTCGTGACACCCGCTCATGGCTTGCCCCTCCGCACGCGCTCTAATTCCAGGTCGACCACGTCAACGCGGGCTCGAGGCCGTGCTTCCAGCTCCGCGCCCCCGCGCCAACTGCGAAACGACCTCCGATTGTCCGGCCGTAGTGGCACCGCGAAGCGCCTCCGCCAGCGCCGCTTCGACCACGCACCTCCGCCCAAACATGACCGCGAGTTTCACAGCGCGGCATGCCAGGATGATCTTGGGTTGTCGAACGTTGGGGGTCAGAGGCAGACGCCAGGGGTCTCCATCCTTCCATGCGTGCTCGAGCGCGCCGAAGCACCCCGGCACATGTTGCCATACGGGAAGAAGG
>DASXTY010000512.1:0-7370 GCA_036505155.1 Polyangiaceae bacterium
CTTGGTTTGGGAGCCAGCGCTACTCGGACGACTTGGACCTGGACGTCCTGGGCGGGGAGGTGTTCGACCTGCGCGACCGGGTAGACGGCATGCTCCGCGCTCCGGCGTTCGTCAGGCTGCTGAAGCTGCAGGGGCTCGCCGTCAGCCGAGCGTCCAAGCCGAAGCAGACGGAAACCGTGCAGCGATGGAGGTTCGGCCTGCTGGTTGCAGGCATGGATGTCGAGCTGAACACGAAGGTCCTACAGCTTTGAGTTCGCATAATATAGATTATGTAAACTTTTGGTGGTGGGACCGGCAGAGGCGCGGCTCGGATGCCTGATACTCAACCTTTGAGCTAGTCATGGCGTAAACGCGCCAACAGGCTAGTCACTGTCCGCGGTCATCGCACCGGGCGTTGGACCATTCGTTTCGCTCGAGACGTGTCAGATCGGCGGCGATACGTGAAGGCTCAGAAAGTTGCCGCCATTGGTGAGCACGAACGCGCGCAGTCCGTGAGCGGCCGGCGTCATGGCCGAACCGTCGACCATGTGGATGCCGTCGATGAGCCGCCCATCCAAAGGTGAAATCAAAAAGAGTCCGAGCTCCGATGCCGCAACCAATAGGGCTCCGGCCACCGGGACCGGGCCGGAAACGGCTCCCCGCGGCAAGGTTTGACGCCACACTTCGCGGCCGTCATTGGGATTGAGCGCCCAGAGCCCAGTGGTTCCGCTGGACGCAATCAAAAGGCTCCGTTCGGGTAACCCGAGTCCCACCCCGTCGCGCGCGGCATGCGTCGGTTGCTCCCAAAGACACAAATCGTAAACGCCGGCGACCGCAGTATTGGACCACACCACACTCCCGGATTCGGCATCGAGCGCATACACACCGCCTGAATAGCTGCCCACGAACACGACGGGGCCCGAGTCGATGACATCGGGCACCGGAGTGGTGTCCACATCCAGGTACTGCGGCACCTCCCCCACAAGCTGTTCGGCTTCCGCCGAGAGGTCCACCGGCTGCCATCGCTCCCGGCCGGTTAGCGCGTCGAAAGCGGTGACCGTGCCATCGCTGAAGGCCGCGTAAATCTTGTTGCGCCAGAGTAGCGGGCCGGCATAACCGGCGACTTCCATCCCAGCCGCTGGCGTGCGGTGATAATCCCATATCTTTTTTCCGGATTTGGCTTCCAGCGCGACCACCGTATCGTTTGCGTTGACCACGAACACGCTGCCCTGGTAGAGCACCGGCCGCTGGGCAACCTCGGCATTGGTCATGAAGCGCCACAGGAGGCGCCCGGTTTCCGCTTCCACCTTGTAAAGCGCGCCGTCGTGGGACCCGAAATAGACGACGTCGTATTCGGGGTCATACAGCGGAGCGCTTTGAACGAAGCTAAGGGTCTCGAAGCGCCACAGGATCGACCCATCTTCGGCACGGATCGCGTACAGGCCATGGTCGCTGGACCCGACGAAAACTCGTCGCCCTCTTGAGTCTATTTCTGGCTTTCCGCGTTCATAAGGCTCGTTCTCCAGGCGCGATGAAGCCAGGATGGACCGGCTGTAGACCACCTGCATCGACCAGCTGGGTCGGCGCGTCCACAGCGGCACCTCGGGATTGGCACCACTGCGGATCGATTCACAACCGAATAGGCTTGCGCAAACTAAGAGCGCTCCGCCCGCCCTTCCGGATAGTGCTCTGAGGCGCGTCATGGCGGAGCGTTCGGCTTCGGCGCGGGCTGGGCTGGGCCGCCCGCCTTCTTCAAATCCTCCGCAGAAACACCGATTTTTTCCAGCAGTTTTTTCAACTGCTCAGAGCTCTTTTCCCCCGCTTTGTTCAGGTTCGCAAGCTCGTCTTGCAAACGACGGAGCTGCTCTTCCGTCGCGGAGGATGGGGTCGTCGCCGCGGCGTTTGGATCGATCACCACCAGCAAATCGTGGACGACCTCTTCGAGATAGGCGATGGGCTGGCTCGCAATGCGAAGGTTTTTCAACTTTTCTGCCGCCTTTTTCAAGAGCTCTTTGGCTCCCGACTTGTCACCCTTCGAAAATAGCAACCGCGCCTGGTGATATTGTCCAAGCGGCGTGTATTCCGCGATGTCCGTGTTTTCGAGCTCGCGGAAAGCTTTGAGCGCCTTTTCGGTGTCTCCCATTCCTTCGTAGCAGAGGCCAACGCCTTCGACGGCGCGAGCGCGCAAGTCCGCATCGCTCCGGGCGAGCTCCGATTCTTTGACCTCGGAGTAAAGCTTCAGCGCTTCGGAGTATTTCCCCTGGTCGTGCAAAGCGCCGGCCAGACCAACGCTAGCGAGAGTGACGGCGTCTTTGCCGGAAGGGGATTTTAGCGTCTCCCGATATTGGTCGACAGCCGTCGTCAGCCGTGCCTCCTCGCTGGAAAAGACCCGGCGGTCATCCGCCAAGCCGGTTTGCTCGTCGGCTGTAGGCTCCGCTTCCGGTTGCTTGTCCGCCACCTTAGCCTGCTCGGCTCGAACCGCTTCGAACAAAAGATCGGAGACCTTTTCGTTGGAACGGGATTTCCGCCACGAATAGATTTGCCACCCGATCCCCAACGCGACGCCCACCACAAAGACCCACTGAATCGCGTTGAAGTGGTTCTTGGTCCACTGGACGACCGCGTGCGTCGATCGCGCCAGCGCATCGTCCACCATCTCGCTGGTGTCGAGCCCTCGAGCCACCATTGCGCGGCTCTTATCCCGTTGGCCCCCCCGCTTGGCCAGCGCCTCGTCGCGCACTCGGCGATTTCGATCGCGGTTTTCCCCATCGCCAACGCCCTTCTTCTTTGACGCGGCGCCAGCACTGCGCTCCCCAAGAGCTGGGCTTCGTGCAGTCGCGCGGGAGTCTTTGTTGCCGGAATCGGACACTGGGGCTCTATACCACCACGCTACTGACTCTGGTCCGCGCCGGCTGCAGTCGTTTCCTCTGGCGCTGGAGGCGGCAGCTCGTCGCTCAGCGGGACGACGGCGAGGCTATCGACCTCGACCTGAGGGTCCGCGTAAATCACGAAATACGTCGTTTTTCCGGGTTTCGCCTCCGGTGGTAAATTGGTGTGCAACTGCCGAAATTCAGGGCCTTGCTCGACCGGTATGCGAACACTGTGTTCTGGGTCAATTACCGGTATTTTTCGGGTGCTTAGCCTATCTTTTTTCGGGTTATACATTAAGCGCTCATTTTGGATGCTGAGGTGGATGGCACCGGGCTGCTTCGCGGCGCGTGCGCGCACCAAAGCCCGGACTCCGCGGCCGTTGCCGGTTTTCGGAATCTGAAGCGCGAGCGAAACGCCGAGGTCACTCTGCCGTCGCAGTCGCTGCAGGTCCGACGCGGTCGGCCCGCCCACATATTGAAGTATGTTCGCGATTTCGGCGTAATGCAGGCCTTCTGGCAACGCATCGGGCACCCCCAGGAAACGGACCAGCGGGGGCGCCAACTCAGGACCCGCTCCGAGCTTTACCAGCGCCTCCGCGATGGCTGCTCGCGCCGCCTGGTAACGCTCAGTGCTCAAGGCTAGGACCAAAGGTCCCACCGCGGCCGGGTCGCCTATCATCGCGAGCGTGCGGGCGATGTGAGGACGCAAGCGAACGTCACCGAGCCTGTGAACCAGTGGTAAAACTGCCGTTTTTTCTCGGATTTTTGCCAGCGCATCCAAGAGTTGCCGGGAGCGGCCGTAGTCGGTCCCTGCGGTCTCGCTCCACCAGCCGACGAGCTCGGCGGCCCCGCGCCCATCCCCGGTCTCGGCAAGCGCCAGCGCCGCCAATCGTCTCCAGCGCTGCTCGCCGGACTTCGCGAGCTCCAAAGTCAAGGTGGCTCCCCGCCCCAACCTGGTCAGGGCCAGCGCAGCCCAGCGGCGCACCTCGACGTCGTCATCGCGCGCCACCGCGAGCTCCAACGCCTCCGCCGTTGCCGGGCGCCTGAGCTCGAAGAGCAGCTCGGCAGCTTCCCTCCGAATCACCGGATCGGCATCGTCGAGTAATCCCGCGATGTCGGTCGCAGCGTCGGCGTCGCCCGACAAACCACGAAGGATCGGGCTCGGCCAGCCCTTGCCCTCGGCTCGCAATCCCTGCTGCTCGTAACGTCCATGTTCCGCTCCGAGCTGCTGCAGACGCCGGCGCATTCGTCGAAACTCATCGGCGCGACGCGGTGAGATGTCCGAGCGCTCGAGGGGATCGTCCGAAAGATCATAAAGCGCGCAAGAGCCGATCTGTCGAGCACAGATCAGGCGCAACGCGCCGGTGGCAAGCAACAATTGCTCATCGGTTTCTGCCAGCGCAAATCCATTGCCGTCGGAGCGGCCATCCACGACCAGGTGACTCAAGTCGCGACCTCGGAGGCGTGGAGGTCGAGGAATATCTAGCGCGCTCAACACGGTGGGCAATAGGTCAATGCTCTGCACGGCTTCGGTAATTCGCGCCCGAGCGGTGCGCAGTCCCGGTACAATCAGAACCAGCGGCACCCTAACCTGCTCTTCATAGACAGTCGTTCCGTGATAACGACCACCGTGATCGCCAAACTCCTCACCGTGATCGGCCGTGACAATCACCGCACCTTGAGGCCGAAGGCTGCGGAACAGCTCGGTGAGCGCCCCCACGGTCTGGTCGGCATCGGCAATTTCCGAATCATAGCGATCGATGTCCCGATCGCCGAAGTCGTGCCCCGGGTGCGCTTCGTAGGGCTCGTGGGGTCCAAATAAGTGCACCCAAACGAATACGCGTTGGCCGGGCGGTTGGAAGCGCAAGTACCGCTCCACCTGACGAACGCGCGGTGTACCCTCCAAAAACTCCTGCTTTCGATATTCGAAGTTCAGTCCGCTGCGCCGGAACACCTCGAAGCGCTGGGCGTCTATGAAAAAAACCGCGGGCGGATAAAAAGCGGCGGTGCGGTAGTCGTATTTGCGCAACAGCCCCGCCCAGGTGTCGGAGTCCTCAGCGGTGCCCTGCATCAAGAGCGGCCGCATGTATTTCCCGGTCATCAGTGAGGTTACCGAATACGAAGTGTGCGGAGTCGGCGCGTAGGCGTATTCGAAGAGCACGCCAGAAGCCGCAAGCCGGTCGATGTTGGGCGTGGTGGGGCGGCGATACCCGTAGGCGCCCACGTGATCGGCACGCAGAGCGTCGATGGTGACCAAGAGTAGGTCGCGCCCTCTCAAGTCGAGTCCACCGGAGGCGGCTTTATCCGGCAGAGTGGGCAAAGGTTCCGAGGGTGTGTCCGAATCCGGTTCCGGCGGTGCGATGAGCGCGGCTGCCCGCACCGAATGACCGAGCAATGGAGCCTCGTCCAACAGCAGCAGGCGGAAATTATCGAAGCCGGCGAGTCGCGCTGAAGCCGGCCGCAGCGTGAACAGAGCTATGGTGACGACCACCAGCACCACTGCGATCCCTATCCAGGGCTGCCATTTTCTGGGCGACTCCTGGGCCTGGTTCCGCGCGGTCCAGAAAACGCTGAGCCCACAGGCCGCGCATAACGCGAGGGCGGCGAGCGAAACGTGCCAGGCCGGGTAGAGACGGACTAAAAAGAAACGATTCAGGAGCTCCAAAACGACGGTGAGCACCCCCGCCGCGATGGAGGCCTTCAAAGGCTCTCGTCGCAGCAAATGGGACAGCGGAGTTGCCCCGAAATAGGCCACCGATGCTGCGCAAATCCCGATCAACGCCGCAAAAGCGAAGCGGAGCATCGGATTGGCGAGGTGCCGCCCGCCACCAACGCTCCACCCAGCTAGCGCTCCTGCCGCTGCGACCAGGCCTGAGAGCACCCATCGAGCCTGCGGGCGCTCTGCTTCCCGAACGAGCTCGAGCATGAGACCCCCGCAAAACCCCAATCCGGCGGCGAAACTGAGCGCCGTCGGTGCGAGCCAGAGCGCACCGTAGCCAAGCTCCCAGCTGCTCGCAAGGCGCTCTCTCTTCAACCACGCAACCAACAGCAGCTCCGCTCCCAACGCCAGCCAGCAAGCGCCGACTGACGCAAACAGTCTTCTCAGAGCCGGCACCTGTCGCTCAGCGAAACTCGATTTTTGCCACCTCGTAGCGCCGCGTTCCCACAGGCAGCCGGAGCGATACTTCGTCGCCGATCTCCCTGCCGATCAGCGCTCGGGCGAGTGGCGACAAGACCGATATCATGCCGAGATCCGCGTCAGCTTCCTCGGCGCCGACGATCTGATACGTCGACTCCTCGTCGTTGTCGAGATTGGTGACGGTTACAGTAGCCCCAAAGCGGACCCGGTTCCCGTTGAGCTTGCGCGGATCGATGACTTCACAGCGTGACAGCTTGTCCTCCAGGTCCTTGATGCGCGCCTCCACCAGGCCCTGACGTTCCTTGGCGGCGTGGTACTCGGCGTTTTCGCTCAAGTCGCCGTGCTCCCGAGCTAGGCCGATTTCACGCGATATCTTGGGTCGCTCCTCCTTCAGCCGGCTAAGCTCCTCCTTGACCTTCTGCACACCCCTGGGGGTCATGGGCACTTTCTGAAGTGACATGCGTCCGGTTTTACCCCAGGGCTTGGGCGGAGCAAGGCAGGCGGATGGACGCCGACATAGGCCCGGGTTGCCAGCGGCGAATAATCTCGCTAGCAAGAGCCGAGCCAGCTATGCGCGGCGGTAATTGGATGATTTTTTTGGGGGTATTGGTTTTGCTCGCCGGTTGCGCGGGTGGTGAACCCCCGGCTGAGAGCCCGCTTCATTATACGGAAAACGCCCGTCGGGCTTACGAAGAGGCGCTGGAGGACTACTTCAGCCATGACTGGGAGTCCATGATTTCACGGATGCAAGACGTGAAGCGCAAATATGCGCAAAGCCGCTACGCGCGCCTGGCTGAGCTCAGGATCGCAGACGCGCGCTTTGCGCAGGAGCAATTCCCCGAATCGATCACCGACTATCGGACCTTCATCCACGATTACCCCAACGACCCGGAAGTTTCCTACGCGCGCTACAAGATCGCAAAGGCCCAGTTTCAATCGGTCAGCGACACCGTGCTTCTGCCTCCCTTGGAGGAGCGGGACCTCACATCGGTCCATGACGCGATCGCGACCATCCGAGGCCTCCTGAACGACTACCCGACTACACGCTATCGCGAGGAGCTCGAGTACATGCAGGACGTTGTGACCGGCCTTCTGGCGCGTCACGAGCTCTACGTGGCCCGCTATTACCTGGCGGAAGACCGATACGATGCAGCGCTGGCTCGCGTCGAGCACGCGCTCCGAGATATCGCGGATCCTGTGATGGAGGCCGAAGCCCTGGTTCTGCTCGGCGAGACCTACCTCAAATTGAAAAAGCGGCGCGAGGCGCGTGCCGCCTTCGAACAGGTTCTCCAAGAGCACCCGGAAAGCGCCTTTTCCCTGCCTGCCCGGCGGTTTCTTCGGCACATGGGAGCGCCGGTAGTGTCCGGCGCATCGCCGGGCAA
>DASXTY010000513.1:0-2552 GCA_036505155.1 Polyangiaceae bacterium
CCCAACGATAACCAACCCCACTGGATCCTGGAGGGTCTGGCGGTGGCCATGGAAAGCCGCCACACCACGGCTGGACGGCTGCGCGCCACGCAATTCGACATGTTCCTGCGCGCGGATGTGCTGGAGAAGAACATCGCGTCACTCGACAAGATAAGCCATTCGGTGCGCAGGTGGCCTTCGGGCAATCTTTGGTATTTGTACGGTTCGAGCTTTACGGATTGGATTTCCAGAACTTACGGTCCGGACACATTTGCGGCAGTGGCCGCCGATTACGGACAGTTCATCATCCCGTTCGGCATCAACCGTTCGATTCGACGGGCTACTGGGCGCACCTACCCGGAGCTCTACCGGGGCTGGATCGCGTACCTGGAAAAGAGATACGCTGCTCAGGTCGAAGCGGTTCGGCGCCGCGGCCTGCGGGAAGGCAAGCGCATCACCTTCGGCGGGCGGGTCGCGGCTTACCCGCGCTTCGTACCCGCGCAGTGCGCGCCGGGCTCCGCTTCCAAGATCTTGTATTTTCGCGATGACGGCGACCGCACCGCCGGGCTCTACCAGGTGGCGCTTTCCGGAGAACAGCACGGACTCGAGCTGGTTACCCGCACCCTGGGACAAAACGCCGCATTTGACCCCGAGTGCGGCTTGGTTTTCGACCACCTGGCCGCCAGCCGGCGACGGTATTTCTTCAATGACTTGTTTCGACAGCTTCCGGGAACCCGCTCACCCCGGGGCACCGAGCATAACCGGGTGCGCCTCACCACGGGCCGCCGCGCTCACAGCCCCGACGTGAGCCCGGACGGGCGACAGGTCGTTTACGTCACGGGTCGGTTGGGCACCACCATGCTGCGCATTGCCGACTTGTCTCCCGGTTTCGAAATCACTAACGAGCGTCAGCTCGCAGCCTCGGGTCGCTTCGAGCAAGTATTCACCCCCCGTTTTTCTCCTGACGGGCGCCGTGTCGCTTACGGCGTGTGGACACGTGGCGGCTACCGAGACATTCGCATCGTCGACACCCGCACCGGACGCGTTACCGAGCTCATGCACGACCGAGCGCTGGATCAACAGCCGGCTTGGTCACCGGACGGCCGTTATCTGTTCTTCACCTCCGATCGCACCGGGATTCCGAACGTCTACGCGTACGAGCTCGAGGCGCACACCCTGCATCAGGTGACCAACGTCATCACCGGCGCTTACATGCCGGAAGTCTCGCCGGATGGCAAATGGCTGGTGTACGTGGGCTACACCGCACAGGGCTTCGATCTGTATGTGACGGAGCTCGATCGCCGGCGTTTCCTACCCGCCGAGCCGTATTCGGAACCGCGCGGAACGCCGGTCGAAGACCCGGTCGAAAAGTTTTGGCGGATCGAAACTTATAATCCCCTCTCGTCACTGAGGCCTCGGGCTTATAATTTTTCTTACGGGCCCGGAACGTTCGGCGACGCGCTGGTCATCTCGACCACCGGGTTCGATGTGGTCGGTTACCACGCTTTTGCGGCGTCACTTGCAGTTGAGTCGGAGCTCGGTGAACCTCAGGCTTCGCTGGATTACATCTACGGACGTCTGCCTTTCGATTTTCGAGTGAGCGCATTTCGTTCGGCAGCGCCCCGCATTGCTTTCAAGATCGGCGACCAGCAGTCCATCGTCACCGAACATGCGCTGGGCGTGACCACGGGCATCGCCTACGGAATCCCGGGCGATTTCGAATCGCAGCAGGTCGCCCTGAGTTACACCATCGTCAATTTCGACCAGAGGCTACCGGTTGCCAAGCGAGCGGACCCGTTCGTCCCAGTTACCCGCGAACCGCACCACGGCTACCTCGGGTTGGTGCGGGTCGGTTATTCTTATTCGAACGCGGAGGGCAGCCTGTGGGGTATCAGCTCCGAAAAAGGGATCAGCGTCTCGGCCGCTCTGGATTACGCTGCCAATGAGACGGGGAGCGAGTCGACGCTGACTGCGGTGAGCGCGCACGCTACCGCGTACGTTTTAATGCCGTGGGCGGCGCACCATGTACTGGCCTTCGGCGCCTCGGGCGGCGCGGCAGTCGGAACCTACCCACGCCGTGGATTGTACTACACCGGTGGTTTTGCCGACCTACCGCTGGTGGACGCATTTACCAGCGGCATTCGACAGAGTAGCTTCGTGCTGCGGGGATATCGGCCGGCTCAATTCGTGGGCACCGATTACAACTTGCTCAACTTCGAATACCGGTTCCCCCTTGCCTACCCAGAGCGCGGACTGAGCACGCTGCCGATATTCTTGCGCACCGTAAGCGGCGCCGTGTTTACCGATATCGGCGGAGCGTACGACCGCATTGACCAAAATCGTCCCTTCAGTGTGTTCCACGTCGGGGTGGGCGCCGAGCTCTGGCTGGATGTGATCTTCGGCTACTTCGTGAGCGGCACCGTCCGCCTGGGCCTGGCGCACGGGCTGGACAAGCAAGCGCCGGGTTTTCGCCCTTACGCGGCGGTGTCGGCGGCTTTCTAGTTACTAACGAGGGCAGAGCCCTCAGACCGACGAGACGTGTAGCACGGTGTGTTTCGAAGACGAAGAAGCGA
>DASXTY010000514.1:0-2520 GCA_036505155.1 Polyangiaceae bacterium
TGGCGCTCTGAAGCTCGATCGTGCCCGACGTGGGCTCTTCCGTGGTGACCGGGGTGAGCGAGACCTTGCCAGTGGAGGCGCAGTACGAGTACGGCGAGTCCGCGATCGAAACCGCCAGCGTCAACGTGTTCCCGTCGGTCTTGTAGTTGCCGTTCTCTTGGGCGTTGGCGGTGAGCCGGCCCATGCTGCCCTTGTGGTTGACCGTCACGGCGCACGTGCACCCACCACCGGTTGCCGCCGGTTGGCAATCGGTCGTGTCGAAGCCCAGACCGCCGCCGAGCGGGGCGTTGATGCCCTTGCAAGCCACGGTGGTTCCCGACAGCTGCAGACACCCGGCGGGCAGCTGGATGGTCAAGTTGCCGGTCGTGGTGGTGGCGTCGGTGAATGTCCCGTTCGCAAGGGCGGTAAACGAGCCCGTCACATTGAGCGAGCCAGAGATCGTCGGCCCCTTGCACGCGACCGGATCGAGCCCGGCGTTCGCGATGTCCAGGTTCCCGTTGACTTTCAGACAGGGGGCGGAGGCGGTGTAGGTGCCAACGACGCTCCCGCCGCAGGCCGCGACGCTGGTACAGGCCGTTCCCCCGCCGTTGCTCCCACCAGAGCCGTTTGCTGCCCCGGCACTGGAGTTGCTGCCAGCCGCGCCCATCGCCCCCCCGCTGTGGGAGCCGCCACCCGGACTAGGTTGACCGCTAGAACCGTTACTGCACGCGCCGCCAATTAGCCCGAGTGCCATCGTGATCGCCAGAGCGGGTTGAATCTTCATCAGTAGCGTCTCCTGAAAGTAGCTTTAGTCGCGTAAGTAGCGGGGGCCGCTCGCAAAGGGCCCGCGGACCGGATCGTGTGTGTAACTGCTGGAAGGGCGGTGATCTTGTTACGGCAAATGCTGCGTTTCGCGGGGCGCGGCGTTCCGGTTGTGGTCAATTGTTCCACGCATGCGATATTCAGCGGCCCAGGCGCTGGGCAGAGCCCAACCTCGAGTCCGAGCGGCGGCCCGAGACGGCTGAGTGACGGGACCCGCGAGGGTCGGCCGTGCGCTCTCCTGCGTAGCCCGGGCCGAGGAAGTTGAATTCGATATCGGTTGGGCGCCCTTCACGGCCGTCATCTCGCTTCCATTGCGCAACTGGCGCGGCGGCTAGGGCTGCTGAGCTGAGCGTCGACCGATGAGAGGGCCTGGACCAGAGCATTGAGGCGATGCGCTTGCCGCCTGAGATGCAGGCGCTGACTGGACGACAGCTCGACGCTCACTGCCGTCTTGAGGGCGAAAGGAGACAAAGCCAGGTCTTGCGAAAGCATGCGTAGGGCATGCAAGCGGCCAACGCGACGTTCGTTCGCGTCGAAAAAAAGTTGCACGGTCGAGGATGGCGCCTCTGCCAAAGCTTCAGCCAGACCGATGCCCGCGACCTGCAGCGCGCTTTGAAGGCACGCGCGCCTTTCGCGGATTCGAGCACACAGCTCGTCGCGCACGGAGAGCAAATCGCGCGCTTCGAAAATGCGCTCGCGCCCGCAGCCGGTAGTGATGGGAGTTGAGGCCTTCATTCGCAGGGGCCGACCGGCAAAACTACGCTACTTCCCCAGGGCTGCTCGAGCGCTGCGCCTGGAACCACCTGGATCTTCAGCGGCACCATGAAATCCAAAGATGCAGTAGCCGCTGGCCGCACTCTCCGTCGGAAAATCCGCAAGGACGGTAGCCGATCGCGCGCCGGTCGCAGCGAAAGCTCGAGCGGGCGTTCTGTTTGACAAATGAGGGCCTGCCTCGACAGTGTTAAAAAGATTTTTGGCTACGTAGGCAGCACGACGTACACTAAATGGTACAGCATGGTTCGGCGTCCGTTCGTTGCTCGTGCCGTGTTGGCACTGAGTCTCGGTGTCGCGCCGCCGGCGAGCGCACAGGCATCTGCGATCGTGAATGTGTCGGTCGACGGCGCCAGCTCTGGGACGCCGCTTCGTCCGGTGTGGCCGTTCTTCGGGTTCGATGAGATAAACTACACTACCTCGCCGGAAGGAGAACGACTGCTGAGCGCGCTCGCGAGCGCGAACCACGCGCCGGTGCACGTACGCAATCATTTCCTGTTCAACACCGGAGATGGCACCCCGAGCTTGAAATGGGGGTCCACCAACGTTTACACCGAGGACAGCGAGGGCAACCCGATCTACAGCTGGGCCCTCAGCGACGGGATCATGGATGCGATCACCACCGCTGGCGCACTGCCGTTCGTCGAGCTCGGGTTCATGCCGCAGGCGCTCTCGACGCACCCGGACCCCTACCCCAACTCGAGCCCGATGATGCTCGATGGGGGCTCGGTGTATCCACCCAAAGACTACGCGAAATGGGCGAGCCTCGTGCGAACCTGGGCAGCGCACGCCGATCAGCGCTACCCCAACGTGGCCGCGAGCTGGCTCTGGGAGCTGTGGAACGAGCCCGATTTTCCGTATTGGAATGGCACGCTCGATGAGTATGAAAAGCTCTACGACTACACCGAATCAGCGCTCCACGAGGCGATCCCAGCCGCGTCGCTGGGC
>DASXTY010000515.1:0-1631 GCA_036505155.1 Polyangiaceae bacterium
CTTGGCCGAGCTCTGAAACGTAAACTCGTGGTTTAGCGCGTCGCCCGCATGGAGCGTGGCGCCGTTGGTCAGGGTCACCGCGGCACTGGTACGCTCGAGCGGCACCAACGCCAGCTCGGGGATATACGTCGCCGGCTCTCCCTCGCGGTTCCGGCGCGACTTTTCGAGCGCGAAATTCAGGACCGCCTGAATTACGGCCGGGTCGGGGAGCGGCATGAACGGACTCTAGAGGAGCTTTTCGAGCTTGGCTCTAGAACCGTGCAGGATGCGAAAATATTGCGCGCCGAGCGACGAAAAATCTGCCACCCCGGCCGCGCGCTCGGCGGACCTCGAAGAACTTCACGAAAGTGCACCTTGCTCGTGGCCTGGCGACGACTTATGTCCACCTCAGACATGAAAAAGGATCGTTTTCTGGAGCGGGTGCTGGGCTTTCCCGGGTTTCGACTGCTGAGCGGTCTGCTCCTGGCAGGGGCGCTCGCCGGCTCCACCACGGCCTGCGGCTACAACGAGATCATCGACCGCGACGAGCAGGTCAAGGCGAGCTGGGCAGAGGTCCAGAATCAGTACAAGCGCCGCGCTGACCTCGTGCCCAATTTGGTGAACACGGTCAAAGCAGCCGGCCAGTTCGAGCAGGACACGCTGACCAAGGTCGTAGAGGCTCGTTCCAAAGTGGCCGGGCTCAAGGTCGATAGCTCCACGATCGACGATCCGGAGAAGCTCAAGAAGTTCGAGGCCGCTCAAAATGAGTTGTCCGGCTCGCTGTCTCGGCTACTCGTGGTGTCCGAGCAATACCCGACCCTGAAAGCCACCGACTCTTACCGGGACCTGCAATCTCAGCTCGAGGGGACCGAAAACCGCATTACCGTCGCGCGCAAGCGGTACATCGAGGACGTGGCCGAGTACAACGCGGTGGTGCAAAAGTTTCCGACCAGCATTGGTGCGTCGATGCGCGGGCGTGCCGTGCGACCGACCTTCGAGGCCGCCCCCGGGGCCGAGAACGCTCCGCAAGTGAAGTTCTGAGCCCTCCATCGTGAGGCGCATGACTCGGCTGAGTTCGCTTTTGCGCTCGGATTCGCGGGCGCTGCGTTGGCTGCGCTTTCTGCCCTGGCTGGCGTTCGCGCTGTTCGTCGCGCTGCCGGCGGCTGCGCAGGAACGCGCCGTGCCGCCTCTCACCGCTCACGTCAACGACACCGCGAACCTGCTCTCGCCCTCCGCCCGAGCCCAGCTGGAACAAAAGCTCACTGACTACGAGCAGAAGAGCGGCCGTCAGTTCGCGCTCCTGACCATCGATTCGCTGGAGGGGGACGCCTTGGAGAGCTTCTCGATCCGCGTGGTCGAGGCTTGGAAACTGGGCAAAAAGGGCAAGGACGACGGGCTCTTGCTGCTCGTGGCCAACAAGGAGCACAAGCTGCGGATCGAGGTCGGTTACGGCCTGGAGGGCAATATCACCGATGCCTTTTCAGCGCGCGTGATCCGCAATGTGCTGGTGCCTGCCATGCGCGCGGGCAATGCCGCGAGCGGCTTCGATCAGGCCTTCGCGCTCTTGATGCAGAAAGCCTCCGGTGATGATGTAGCAGCGCCCGAAGGCGTGGCCGATCGCGAACCCCGGGGGCGTAGCTCGGGCCCGTTCG
>DASXTY010000516.1:0-5909 GCA_036505155.1 Polyangiaceae bacterium
GTAGGTGCGATGGGAAAAATAGCGGTGGTAGGCAGCCGACACGAAAAACATGCGGCCCCAATACAAGACCAGGCACGCCGCCCAATCTTGCCACTTGGTGCCGGTCCAGATGGCGCAAAGCGGCGCCAGGTGCATCAGAGCGAAGGGTACGGCGCCAAGCCACTGGTAGTCCCGAAGCCGCTTCGCCCGAGACACGGGCTTCGGCGCCGATAGCGAAACTTGTAGGTAACTCACCCCTCTATGCTCGCATTTCCTCCCGCCCGAAACCGGTCACGTTTGTGTCATGACTCGGTCATGAAGCTCGGGAGCCTTAGAAGTCAAGGTTTGGGCGGTACAGCGTCCAAGTCTAAGGTGGGAACCTGGTCCGGGCAGCCGTCTTGGTCCTGGTAGCCATTGACCGTTTCCGGCTCGTCCGAGCACTCGTCCTGCTGGTCGGGAATGCCGTCCTTGTCGTTGTCCGGGTCGGGGCACCCGTCCAGGTCTTCGAAACCGTCGGTGTCCTCGGGTTCGTTCACGCACTTGTCGCGTGAGTCGGGGACGCCGTCGTGGTCCGTATCCACCTCATCCGGGCAGCCATCTTTGTCCTCGAAACCGTTGAAGGTTTCGGGCTGGTTCGGACAGCGGTCGCCGGTGTCGACGATTCCGTCCTTGTCGTTGTCGTCCTCCGGACAGCCGTCCAGATCTTCGAAACCGTCGAAGTCTTCGGCCTTGAGCGGGCACTTGTCTGCCACGTCTTTGATGGTATCGCCGTCGTTGTCCGGGTCCGGACAGCCGTCGTTGTCTTCGAAACCATCCTTGTCTTCTGCCTGCGTCTTGCACTGATCTTTTTCGTCCGCAATGCCGTCGTCGTCCTGGTCCTGAATCTGACCGAACCGGTAGGTACCCCCGACGAATATGCGCAAGAGCGGGACACCAACCCCCTCGATAATTCCGCTGCCCGCGCCCATTGAAATCACAAACGGCGAATGCCCCGGCTTCCACTCTGCGCCCGCATCCCCTTCCAGCGCGTTTTCGCCACGGTGAGAGGTGAACCGCGTGCTGCCGAAAAAGTCGGCGATCACACGCCACTCGGGATTTACGCTGTAGCCGGCGGCTACGCCATACCGGAACTCCGTTCCCACTTTGGTGGTGCCGACGCGACCGCTGCCACGCAACACTCCGCCCAAATTGGCTCCGAAAGAGAGCGCGTCCTGCTTGCCATCGAAGATCCCTCGGAGCCCAACACCCGGCGTGTTGTCGCCGACGTATTGGTCTCTGGCCGTAAGGGTGCCGAAGGGACCGGTGACAAATACCGCCGCGCCGACGACGTAAGTATCCGTCGGTTCGCCGTACAAACGGGCCTTGCCCTCGAGCTCCGCGTCACCCAGCGCCACTGCGCTGAGCCCGCCCGGCTTCGGCCCCCCTTGCGCGGTAATGCCCTGGCCTTTGACCCACGTCAGGGGGAGCCTGAGCCCGACCTGCACGCGCGGTATCACCGTGAGCGAACCCATCAGGTCCAGGCTCACCAGGTGCCGGATCACGGGAACGTCCGTGAGCACGGGGTTTGGCGCGGTACAGTCCACCCGCGTAGTGCAGCTCAATACCTCGAAAGGTTTGTAGGCGTAGTTGGCGAACGCGCCGGCAGTGAACAGCATCTCGCCGTCCGTGCGCGCGCCGCGAGTGGTGAGAAAGTTTCCAGGACCCGGCGCCGGATCGAAGCGCTGAACGGTAAATTCGTCTTTGATCGGCTTCACCTGCGCGCGAAGCTCGCGGGTCGCAAGAGCGGCGAGCAGGGGCAGCGCGGCCAGCAGAAAGGGAACCCGTGAGCGGCAGGCCAATGACTTCGAAAAGGATGGCGGGGATACAGGACCCACAGCAAACCGCAGGGTCTCACAGACCGCCACGCTTTAGCAATCGCTGATTTCCTCCGCCGCGAGTTTCCAGCTCCACTGCAACCAGTCGGCGGCGTTCCTCGGCACCCTCGACGTCCACCGCCAATCGTCGCGCAAACCGAAGTAGTCAAGCTCCATCTTGTTGTACGTTATCGGCTTACGAGCCCGCAAGGCATCGGGGAGCCCCGCAGAGCCTTCGACAGCGGGTTCTGGAGAGCGTTGTAAATGACCGATCGGGTCGGATTCGTTGGGTTGGGTATCATGGGTCGCGGGATGGCAGGCAACGTGCACAAGGCCGGCTTCGAGCTCGGCGTTTACAACCGCACTCGGGAAAAGGCGGAGAGGTTTGCCGAAGAACATCCGGGCGTCCTTGTCGCCGAGAGCCTTTCGGCTCTGGCGGCGAAGTCGGATTGCGTGGTTCTGTGCGTCAGCGACACTCCGGACGTGGAAGAAGTTCTGTTCGGCGAGCGCGGAATAGCCGATGGAGCGGCCCCGGGTTTGCTGGTCATCGATTGCAGCACCATCAGCCCGACCGAGACTAGAGAATTTGCGCTGCGACTCGGACAAAGGGGTGTTTCGATGCTGGATGCGCCCGTGAGCGGGGGCAGCGAAGGCGCGGCCAACGCGACCCTGAGCATTATGGTGGGTGGGGAGGCTTCCGCGTTCGAGCGCGCCCGCCCCGTGTTAGCATCGATGGGTAGGACAATTACGCGTGTCGGCCCCATCGGAGCGGGACAAACCGTCAAGCTGGTCAACCAGATCCTGGTGGTCGGCAGCATGATCGCAATGGCGGAAGCCCTGCTCTTTGCTCAGGCAGGCGGTTTGGATCTGGAAAAGACGCTGGCGGCGGTTTCCGGCGGCGCAGCGGGGAGCTGGACCCTTTCCAACCGCGGACCACAGGTGATCCGGCGCGACTGGCGCCCCGGGTTCACCATCGACCTGCAGCAGAAGGATTTGCGGCTGGCTCTCCAGGCAGGCGACCAGCTGGGCGTTCCCATGCAGGTATGCTCCACCGCCTTCCATTACTATCGCGCGGTGCAGGAGCGCGGCGGCGGCTCCGAAGGCAATCACGCGATCATCAAGGCGCTCGAATATTTGTCCGGCATCCAGGTGGGCATCCCCGCCGAGGGCAAACGGCGCGAATCGGATGAGCGAACGCAGCACTGAACAGACCAGCGCAGGCCAGGACAACCTGGTCGGTACCATTCTAGCGGACCGCTACCGCATCGATCAGCTCATCGGCAAAGGCGGAATGGGCTCCGTATATCGCGCCGAGCACGTGCACATGCGCAAAACGGTGGCCATCAAGGTGCTGCACCGGCAGATGACGGCCATGGACGAGGCGGTCAAGCGCTTCGAGCGCGAGGCGGTCGCTGCGGGGCGCATCGATCATCCGAACGTGGCGCTGGCGACCGATTTCGGGCTCCACGACGGATCGTTTTACATGGTGCTGGAATTCGTGCGTGGCAAAAGCCTGCGCGTGGTGTTGCGCGAGCAGGGCGCCATGCGCGTCGACCGAGCTCTGCTCATCGCGCGCCAGATCGCGGCGGCGCTCCAAGCGGCGCACGCCGGGGGCATCGTGCACCGCGATCTCAAGCCCGATAACATCATGCTCATCGATCGGGGCGAGACCAGCGATTTTGTGAAAGTCTTGGACTTCGGAATCGCAAAAGTAACAAGCTCCGAAGCTACCGCCGGGACCCAGCTCACCCAATTCGGCAGCGTTTTCGGCACGCCTCAGTACATGGCGCCGGAACAAGCGGCGGGGCAAGAGGTCGACCATCGCGCGGATATCTACGCTCTCGGACTCATCTTGCACGAGATGCTGGGCGGGAAGCCCACCTTCGATTCGCCCGAGCTCGTGGTCCTTCTCACCCTGCAAATGACTGAGCCGCCGCCGGAGCTACCCCCTCATGTTCCACCGGAAGTATCGTCCCTGATCCGCTCGATGCTGGATAAGCAACCCAGCCAGCGACCGCAGAGCGCCTCGGAAGCGGTGTCGTCGATCGATGCGCTGCTCAGCCGATGGTCGATATATCCGGCGGGAGCGCCTTCGGCACCCGTCGTCGTCGCTGAGAGCCCGGGCGCCCCGGCGGTTTCCGCGCGCGCGCCGACCGGACCGGCGTTCCCCGGTCTGAGAGCGGTGTTTGCTCGGCTCAGAGCGAAGCTCGGCCGAGATCGAAAGCCGGCAAGCCTTCGGGAGCGAGTGACCGCTTTCATCACCTCACTACCCGGAAAAAAGCGGCAGACCGCCTGGCAACGGATGCTCGCGCTGGGAAGCCTCAAGATAAAAAATCGAGTGCCGGTTTGGACTGTGGTAGCGGCCGTTCTTGCGCTTGTCGTGGTGGTGGTAGCGTTCAAACGACCGAGCGCCGGACTCAATCCCAAAGAAGTTATCCAGAAGGCCAAGGGAGGGAGCGACGAGAAGAAGGGGAGCACAAGCGAAGAAAAGTCCGAAGCCAAAGGCGACGGCGACGAGAGCGCAGAGGACGACCTGAGCAATCTCGATCCGGACCTCCGCAGAGTCATTTCCGCGGCGAGCCGGGGATCGCAAGACGCGCTCTACGCGCTCGAGCTGCGCGACGAAAAGCAGCGCACCAAGGTCGAGTGGCTCGCCATCGCGCGGGGGCGGCTCAAACGGCGCGACGTCGAAAAATCGCTCGAGGCCTACGAACGCGCCATCGAGATGGATCCCGGTGCTGCTTCCGACGGCGCCATGCTGGGGGGCCTGCGCTACTTCGCAGAAAAGGAGTCGAGCAGCGAATCGGTGTTGGAATTTGCGGCGGACAAGTTGGGGGCGGAGGGCGCTGACCTTTTGTTTCACGTCTGGTCCACGACCAGCCGAAAAACGGCGGCGACCGAAATGGCCAAGCGCCTCTTAGGCTCCAGCAAGGTCCGAGAGCACATGTCGGAGCCGCTCAGAATCGCCATGGACCTCCGCGAGGCGCAAACTTGCGATGACTTCGCAAAGCTAATGCCGCGGGCGGAAAAAGTGGCCGACTTTCGGTCAGTGCCCCGCTTGAAGGAGCTCACTAAAACCAGGGGGTGCGGCACCGACAACGCCGAAGATTGCTTTCCCTGTCTTCGTGGCGACTCGAAGCTCGACGACACAATTACCCAGGCTCAAATGCGCCATGCCCCCATGTTTGGGCGTCGGCGGTGGCGCTAAAGGGCTGGGTTGAGTGGTCGCGCCTGCCAGGGTTTGGCGTGCTGGCGTAAAGAGATGACCTGGTTTTTGAGGAATCAGTCACTGACGTAGCGAGAGTCCATCCTGAATCGATGTTCGGCTAGGGCCCAAAATTTCCCCTGTAAACGAACAACCGGGTGGTGTATAATTCGTTGTTCGCTCACAAACTCACATCATTATTAGCTTGAAAGATTGGGTGGCGCTTTGCTAGACTCCTTGAATCGAGGCGTGGTGTTTAGGCGCCGAGATGCTCGGGTTGGGCTAGAAGTAAGCGCGATGGAACACGGGTGAATCAATGCGGCAGTCTTTAATGATCTTGGCACTGGCGACGGCCGTTGGGTCCACATACAGCTGCAGCAGCACGAAGTCCGGGGAAAAAGTGGGCGGCACCGGTGCCGGAACCTCAACCGGTGGCGTGAGCGGCGGCCTGAACCTGGGCAACGGCGGGTCCGGCATTGCCGCCGCGACGGGTTCTGGAGCCTCGCCGGGGACCGGAGCGTCGGGCAATACCGGGGGTTTGAGCGGAGTGACGGGCACGCCGGGGGTGCGTCTATCCGACGGCACCTGCTCTGCGATCTCGAGCGCCGACGCGGGTTGTGTCGGCACGACGTACGTCGGCGAGCAAATCCCAGTGGATATCTACATCATGTTCGACGTGTCTCGATCCATGTGCAGCGACGTGACCGTGGCTCCCCCGCCCGCGGGTTCGCCTTGGCCCGCAGACTGCACTACCGCCCCCTGCACCGCAGGCACCGGCAGCTGCTGCGACCTCAACCCGAACCCGGGCCCCACGGATGTGGACTACCAAAAAATCACCCCTGGCTCCAAGTCCAGATGGTCTGCGGAGCGAA
>DASXTY010000517.1:0-4482 GCA_036505155.1 Polyangiaceae bacterium
AACTGTTCGAGCTGTTGCGACTCCAGGCCGAACGCGCGAACCACGCGCACTCCGGCAATGCTGGACTGCACCTGCTCGCTGAGCTTTCCGATTGCGGCTTGGTTGTCACGCGTTCTAGTGAACATCTCGCGCGAAAAGCGCACCGTCACCAGCACCAGCAGCGGCAAAGGCGTCAGCGCCGCCAGCGTGAGCTTAGGCGAAATGGTCAGCGTGACGGAAAGAGCGCTCACCAGTCCAAAGGCGGTGTTGATGACGTTGAGCACCACAAAGCCGAGCAACATCCGCACCTGCAGCAGGTCGTTGGTGACGCGGCTCATGATCTCTCCGGTGCTCATGCGCCGATAGAAAGAAGGTCCCAGGCGCTGCAGCCGGTCGAAGAGTGCGGAGCGGAGCTCGTATTCCGCGATGCGCCCTCCGTTGAAAACCGCGATTCGAGACGCCACTCTCACCCCGAGCGCCGCCACCGCCAGCGCAATCAGCAATACCCCGAGCCGGATGGCGCGCAGCCGGTCGCCCGAAGTGGCCGCGTTGATGGCCTGCATCAATTGCGTGTCGAACCAATATTGCGACGTCTGATAGACGGCGATCAGCAGCAGTCCCAGCCCCCAACGCGGCCAATGACGCCGAAACTGCGCCCAGAGAGTGGTGGGGATGGGACTCGTGGGCGACTGGCTCACGTCAGGCGAAGTCTGCTCATGACCACCCCCCACCGCAACTGGCTCAACCCCGAAACGGTCGCGTTTTACGCTGCTGACGGCCGACCTCGGGGCGCCGGCACGATGACGTGCCGGGCAGCGAACTGTAAGTCGAAGGGCTCATCCGCGCAGGCGGCGTGGTAGGTGCTGATCCAAACGTAGCGATCGGCTCCGGTGTGGCTCGGAGACGAGCCGTGCACCAGGCGATCCGAAAAGAAAACCGCGCTTCCCCGCGGCAAACTGCAGGTCACCTCGTCTTCGGCGCGCCACCCCCGTTCCTTTCCGATCACGTTTTCGAACTCGTCGTTAGTTTGTTGTGTGTCCCCGCGCGTTGCCTGCCAGTCAATTCGGTGACTACCCCGCACGACCTTGAGAGTACCGTTGTCCTCCCGAGCGTCATCCAGGGGAATCCAGATCGAGACTTTGCCCCGCGTATTCGGCCAGTAGAAAGCATCGATGTGCCACGGAGAGGCGTAGCGCTGGCGACCCGACTTGATCACCGTCTTGTCACTCATGAACATGACGCCGTCCGGCATCAGCTCTTCCAAGATTCCTACCAGCCGATGGTCATCGGAAAGAGCGCGAAACAAGGAGCTTACCACCGAGACGCCGACATATACCGAACGGCGGCGCGGCGCGTGCTCTCGGACTACCCGGTGCGCTTCCTGTTTGTAGGTTTCGCATTCGGCTTTGCTCAAAAGCCGCTCGACGACGCAATAGCCGTCGCGTTCGAAAGCCTCGGCGTGGGGTTTTCGCTGGTGGGAGCTTGGGCGCATCGGTCGCCGATTAGAGTGACCCGAACCGCGCTGGCCGGCTTTAGCAACCGTAAAAAAAAATGTCGCAGAAATCGTCAACGTGAGGGGTTTGGGGCGAAACGCGCCCGCCCTCGGGGCGCGGGAATCGAAAACCACATTCAGTTACAGCAGGAGCGGAAATCACTGGACCGTCGTGCTAGGGGAGCGGAAAGGCATAAAATCCGGAAAATTCGACAGAAAGTGACCTGCGTCCGGGCGGGGGGGTGGCGCGAAGTTCAACTAGTTGATATTGACTTTCATTATCATCTCTGCCAAATGCTTCCGCCGATGTTCCAAACCCCTTTTCGGCATCCCCCCGCACCGCGGGTTGTCTTGGGCTTTTGCGCCGCGGTCCTGTGCCTGGTCCGGCCAGCTGCCGCCACCGAGCGTCATTTTGGATACACGTATGAATCCGGCGTGCTCAATCCGGGTAAGGCGGAGCTCGAACCCTGGACCACCTGGCGTTTTGGCCGGGCTGACTATTTCAGTCGCTTCGACCAGCGCATCGAGTTTGAGCTCGGTGTCATCCAAAACCTACAGACCGCGTTCTATTGGAACTTCGAGGCCAAGTCCGAAGACGTCACGGTGACCGACGCGACGACTAACCCACCGACCACCAAGCTCGAGCGCCAAACCGAGCTCGCCTTCGCCTCAGTTTCGTCAGAGTGGAAGTACAAGCTCATGGACCCCATGGCCGACCCCCTGGGTTTTGCGCTATATTTCGAAGGCTCTCTGGGCCCGGTCGAGGCTGAGCTCGAAGGCAAGCTGATTTTCGACAAGCGCTTGAAAAGTGTGCTGCTCGCGGCAAACCTCGTGGGCGAATACGAGTGGGAGTTCGACCAGCCGGACAAAACCGTGCGCGAAGCCACGCTTGAGCTCGATCTGGCGGCTGGATATTTTTTGAATCCGCGTTTCAGCGTCGGGCTCGAGCTCCGGCCTGTCTTCGAGTTCGAAGGTTTAGATTTCGAGCACGCAGAGATGTATGCCGGCCCAACTCTGGGATACGCATCCGAGCGCTGGTGGGCAGCACTGAGCATCATGCCGCAGGCCTTTGCGTTCAAAGGCGCTACGTCCGGTAACCAGAACCTTGAGAGCCAGGAGCGCGTTCAGACGCGCGTCCTAATGGGAATGGACCTTTGAGACGGTCTAGAGCCTTACCTCTGCTGCTGCGGCTTTCGGCGGCGTCGGCTGTTTTGGCGGCCGCGTGCGCGGCGACCCTCACCCAACCGACCCAAGCTGACGCTGAGATTGCAAGTCGGCGCTGGCCGGGAACCACTCTTCCGCAACTCGAGCATGGGCGGAGTCTCTATGTCTCACGATGCGCCGGCTGTCATTCGCTCCGGGATCCGCACGAGGTGCCATCGGAGCGATGGCCGGATCGAGTTAGAGAGATGCGCAACCAGCATGAAGTAAGGCTCTCCGACGAAGAGGAACGCCTCATCGGGGCGTACTTGTACGCCGCCAGCCAGCGCTAACCATCGTCATTCCGGGAGTCCTGGAGATCGTCGCGCACGGAGTCATCACCCGGTCGGCGAGCTCGAGCGCTTTCCGTTCGCGCTAGGGCAACGACCGCGCTTAAGATTTAGCGCTTCCGCTGCCTGATGCTCCCCTCAGTCTGGAACCGCCGGTCTAGAAATCGCGCGGCACGCGTATATGCTGCGCGTCCAATTTTACAGTGGGGCTACCGGTTCGACATCCTGGTCGAGTACGCGTCAAAATCTTTCAGTATAAATGAACCCGCGAATTTTGTTTTTGACAAATCGTCGCGCCAATCGCTATCTATCGCGGCGTTGCGAAGAAAACCTGAAATGGAGGTACCAGTGGAACGAATAAATCAGAGCTTGAATGGACTATTGGTTGCCACTGCGATCGCCGGGATATGGCCGCTTGGTTGTGGGGCGGGCTCACCTGACGCCGAAGAAGTTGGAGTCACCGCCGAAGCCATCGCGGAACAACCCGGGGGCAACGGCAACGGGCCCCAAGGGTCAGGGGCGGATCCCAGCATCGGCATGGACCAGGTGTCCAGCGTCGAGTGCATGAAACAGTGTGCGTCGATTTGGACAAACTGTGAAGGTCACCAAAAGAGCGACGAATACAGCAAGTGCTTGTCGGGCGGGCTCGGCACCTGCGGATCGCAAGCGGAGATGGAGTGCAGCGGCCAGAAGCCCAGTGCCGTCTGTGTGGCCAAACAGGAGCGCCTCTGTCAAACAAACTTTGCCATCGTCGTTTGCAGGCAGTTCGCGAGCTCAGTTGCAGACCAGTGCTGGATGGACCGAGCCAGATGCATAATGCAATGCGACATCCCAGCCGGCAGAAATTGCACTACGGAGTCGTCCCCGCCCTGCCAACCGTGAGGACCGTCCGTGAGGACCGAGCACGAATCGCGACTGGGCTGCGCGTGCAAGCGCGTGCTTTTTCTGACACGCTGGGTCCATTGACCCGCTGTGGAGGCGACCATGAGGTCTAAGGCTGTAATCAGTGCGGCCGCCGTGCTTCTGCTTCTCGCCTGCTCGGGCGGAAGTGAGAGCGGGGGCACAGCGGGCTCCGGCGGCAGCGGCGCCGCGGCTTCCGGTGGCAGTGGCGCTGGGGCCGGGAGCGGCGCCGCGCCTTCCGGGGGCAGCAGTGCCAGCGCGGGCTCGGGCGCTGACTTTTTCGACCTCGATGGCGTTCGATACATCGAGGGCGCACCGATCCCCAGCCAAAACTCGGTGGCGTTCGCCACGGCGTACTATGTGCTGGATTCGAGCGTGTGTGCGGGCGCCAATCCCTTTACCCGCTTGGATTTCTACGGTGACCCCTACTATGTGCCCCTTCTACTGATAGCGCTGAAAGGGGAGCCACCGGCGAGCCTCCCGGCTACATATCCGATCGCATTCAAGATCTTGTGCACCGATCCGCCCGATACCGGGCTCGCGCCCGGAGAGGCTCGCCTAGACTTCACGCCCGACGCGACGCCCTCCCATGACTGCGTCGCCGAACAAGGCTCGGTCACG
>DASXTY010000518.1:0-14658 GCA_036505155.1 Polyangiaceae bacterium
CGAGCTCGGGTTCGGGGAAAAGACTTTCACCGTTGCGCGGGTGGGGCCAGGGAGTCCCGCGGAGCGGGCGGGAGTCCTAGCCGGTGACGTGCTCACCGATCTCGATGGCGTGCGCCTGCTGCACGGTAGCGACTTCGCGCCCTCGGCCCCTCGCTGGGCTCTCCTCACCCTGGAGCGCGGACCGCTTCAAAAAAGCAACACGCTCCGGGTCGAAGTGGATGGTTTCCACCGCGAACCCAATGCGGACCTTCTCGTCGGTTCAATTCTGGTCGGAGTGATGATTGCGCTGATTCTCATGATGATTGCCCCGGTGAGCAGAGTGCTCACTTGGGGCGAGCGTCAGGTAGCCCGCCGACTCAGAGAGCTCTCGCCCGAAGCCCGAGCCAGCCGCGAAGGGGCTTACCGGATACCGTCCGAGGACGCGGATCCGTGGATGGCGCGTTTGCTGGTGAGCATTGCCGTCGGGTCCGCGCTTGCCGCGATGGCATTCGGACAACCGCTGGTGGACGTCGATCTGGACCTTCTGGTGCTCTGGTTCAGCGCGTGTGTCGCCCTGATCAGCGTGAGCTTCCTCTCGGGGCTGGTGCGTCGCGACGGACGCTGGACGTTGCTCGGCGGTCTACGCCGTGGAGGATGGGTCTTCCTCAGTCAACTTCCCGCTGCGATCGCGACAAGTTGCGTGGCCACCGTGGCGCACGGCTTCAGCGCCCAAGAGTTGGTGGCCGCGCAGGGGGCCGCGCCCTGGCGGTGGTTCGCGTTTCACGCGCCCGCCTCTCCGCTGTTATGGCTGCTCTTTTGCGCTTCTTGGATGCCCGACTACGTGTCCCATCCGGGCAAACATCTGGCACGCGTGCTGGTCGCGGTCGAGTGGGGCTATCTGGCGGTAATGGGCGCCGTTGCTGCCACACTTTTCTTCGGGGGATGGCGCCTGCCTTTTTCTACCGAAACCACGGAAACCACAGCGCTCAAGGCTCTGGGGGCGCTGGTTTTCATACTGAAGGCGTGGGGGGTTTCGTCGGCGATGCTGTACGCAAGGGCGTTGCTCCCGCGGCTGCAACCGGGTGCGCTGCTTCCGGTCTTCTTCCGCTGGCTGGGTCCCATTGCACTGGTGGTGATGGTGATCACATGGGCGTCCGAGCGCTGGGTGCATGTGGGCTGGGTCCGCTCCGCATCGGAGATCTCCGGCTACATCGGAGTGGCCCTAGCGCTGCTGGTCGCGCTGGCTTTTGCGCGCCGCGTACTTTTGAACTTGCGATCCGCTACTTCGAGCCAAGTGAGGTTGAGCCCCTGGCTTTGATCAAGATTCGAGCGCCGCGCGGATGCGCCGTTCTTCTTCGCCGAGCCTCCCGATGGCCTGCATCACCGCGTCGGCCACCATTCGATCGGTGTTTGGACCTCGACCCTGTTCCCATAAGTTAGTTAGGTCGAGAGGTTCACCAAAGACAACGATGATGGGCTTTCCGGTGCGGTCGAAGTTGCTGGTCACCTGACGTTGCAGGTTGTTGATTAAGCCGTTGATGAAAACCGGGAGTACCGGGACCCGCGCATCGAAAATCACACGGCCTACGCCGCGCTGAGGGGAAAGGAAAGTATAGGGGTCCGGCCCCTTGTTTCGGGTGCCCTCGGGATGGAGTCCCACGAAGCAGCCGCCGGCCCGGAGCAGTCTGGTGATTTCAGCCAGACTGGCGACGTTCAGACTAGCCCGCTGGCGCTGGCGAAAGATGGGCGGATACATGGCGAAGAAACTCATCACGCCATTGACGAAGAAACCGCTCAGAGTGTCGTAGAAGAAATCGGACCGCACCGGGAAAAAGATGCGATGGCGCAGTCCGCGCCGCACCAGCTGCGCGGTGATCACATACATGTCGAAAAAGCTTCGATGATTGGAAACCACGACGTAACTCTGCTCCGGCTCGAAGGCGGGTAAGCGACCGAGTCCGCGAAAGTGCAGTAGATGCCGGGTGCAATAATGAATCCAGGTGGCTCCCAGCCGCCGCTGGCACCAGCGAATGGCGCCGTCCAAAAGACCCGGTTTTAGCGAGCGCCGGATGAAAGCGATGTGGGCACGCTCGAGCCGGCTCAATCGTCTGTCGTCTGCGAAGTCGTCGACTTTCGATTTCCCCGCGGTCTGGTTGATCAGCGGACCGCGCTTGGTTTCTGAGATAACCCGGTCAGCCATTGGTTTCGAAAAATACGTCGATGTAACCTGGCGGAGGAATCTGATCCTGAATCCGCTCGATGATCCGGTGGCCCAGCTCGCCGCGGTTCAAGTGGGTCGGTCGAAGCTCCAGGGTGAGCGTCCAGTGGGGCTCGAGATCGCGCTCCGGGTTGAAAGTGCGCTCGAGTCGGTACGCGCAAATCTCGCTTTCTATAGCGACCGAAGCCTTCAACGCTTCCACCAGCGCCGGCGGCGGTGGGTCGCCGGGCTCGGCGATCAAGGTGTGTGGGGCGACCAATTCGGCAACGTAGCCCACGAGCGGAATCGCGCGGCCCGAAATGATGCTGGATAGTTCTGATCGCCGAAGCAATAACTCACTCGGTGCACCCGGATCGATCAACAAATCCACGATGCGACGCTCATCGATGAGCTGTTCCGCCACCTGTAGCGCGAGCCGCGCGTTCAGAGTGCAATATTTCAAGGGGCCACCGCCGGTCCGCCAGCCGAGCCGCCTTTCAAACGGCTCCAGAAGCTCTGGCTGAGTAAACAAGGCACAGTGGAAGTGGCCCTCCTCATCGCTCAGCAAATGAGGGGTCAGCTTAAAGTCTTCGCTGAGCTCAATCAGCTCTCCCTCCGAAGCCCAGGCGAGGTCGCTCGACAGAGGCAAATGCAGGACGGCGTCGGGCAGGCGATGGATGAGGTGCTGGACCTGGCTTCGCAGTCCGCCTTGGGCCGCAGCGATCGCGTCCGTGAGCAGGAGTTGGTCGGGCATCCCCTACAGGCTCTATCGGATCGTTTCTGAGGCGCAAGCCGGGTTACGCGGGCGCCGATCCACGCTGGCTAACAGGCCTTTACTGGGTCAGGTTATCGGATAAAGTAACCGTCGCAAAAATGCGGCTTCATAGCTGGCTCGACACTACCCTCAAGTTATTCGGCGAGCGCAAACGTCGCTCCTGGATCGGCAAGAACCGGGCGCTGGTGGAGTTCCGAGCTTTGGGGGCTGCGGAGCTGGCAAGCTTCGACGAGTTGGTGAGCGATGCGTTCAGCCGACTCGCGCGTGCCCGCTCGGTGGACGTCAATCCATACACGCATCGCGTGGTATTTTCGTTCGAGGATCACGCGTACAGCCTCGCCACGCTCACCACCATCGTGGAGGATGCCGAGCGCACCGCCGGCGTAGGTGAGCGTGAATTTCGGCAGGACCTTCCGGAACACCCCGGGGACAGTGAAGCGGACGATCGGCTGCTGGTGGAGATCGCGGCCGACCTATTGGGACTTCTGGTCGGTGTGGGGCTGAAGTTTTCGATATTACCGCCGTCGCGCATCGCCGGAAGCGCGGCCGCCATCCTCGGCATCGTTAGGAGCTCGCCGCGGCTGCGGCGTGACCTGGAGGAGCGCTTGGGCCCTGAGCGCGCGGACCTCGCTCTCGGGGTAGCCATGGCGGCGGCGCTCTGCGCGGCGCAACGCTGGCTGAGCCTGCTGGTGGAAGTTCTGCACAAGACGGTGCTGTTGGGTGAGGTGCGAGCGCTCGAGCGCGTATGGCGACAGCGGGAAAACGAGCTTTACGACGCGCCGGTGAGCACGAGGCTGCACGACGCGTTCCTTCCCCCTCGCCCGGTTTCGATTCCGCGCGGTCCCATCGAGGACTACGCCGACCACGCTTGGATGGTTTCTCTGGCCGGTTTTGTGGTGAGCTTCGTCACCACACGAAGCTTTCAACGCGCCGTTGCGGCGTTGCTGGTCGGTTTGCCGAAGCCGGCCCGCTTGGGTCGGGATGTGTTCACGGCCGAGCTCGGTCGGATGCTGGCAGCCCGAGGGGTGCTGGTTTTGGACCGAGACGCTCTCAGGCGCCTGGATCGGATCGATTGCTTGGTGTTGCAGGGCGATTTGGTGGCTCGCGATCATTTTGAAATCGGCGAGATTGTGACCGACGGCGCGATAGACGCCGACCAAGCCCGGCGCAAAACCCAGTCGCTTTTCGACGCTGACCACCCGCTGGAGGTGCGACGGGACGGCGGCTGGACACTGGGGCCGGCCCAGCTAGTGGGTGCGGAGCGCGATCCGCGCTTTTCAGAACCTAGCCGCCGGCTTGCGCTCCGCGGCGGGTTGGTCATCGGCATTGTTCGGGATGGGATGACCACCGCGCTGGTCGAGGTCAAAGTCATTCCACAGACAGGGATCGCGGAGCTGATTGCTGCCGCGCATCAAGCGCGCATGCGGGTGGTGATCGCTTCGCAAGATGAGACAATCCTGCACGGTCTGCCGGCCGACGACACCATCGCCGGGCAGGATGGAATGCTCGCTGGAATCCACCGCCTGCAGAGAGAAGGCCGGGTCGTGTGTTTGGTTGCTGGCGGCGATTCACCTGGGCTTGGCGCTGCCGATTGCGCGGTTTCTTTGGTGCGCCCAAAGGAACCGATCCCTTGGGGGGCGCACATCTTGTGCCGAGACGACCTCTCCGACGTGCAATTTCTGATTCACGCCTGCGCCTCCGCGCGCCAAATCGCCAAGCAGAGTGTGAACATCGCCCTGGGCGCCGCCACGCTGGGCGCGCTGGTTTCCGCCGGCGGTCGCGGGCCCATGACCACCGGCCGGGTACTTACGGTGGTGAACACCGCTTCGCTTTTGGCCATGCTCAACGGCGCTCGGGTTGCGCGGGCTTCAGCCCACCGCGTGCTCAGCCGACCGCGCGATCGCACTCCGTGGCACGCACTCGCCTCGCCGGTGGTGTTGGTGAAGCTCGGGACCACCGAACAGGGCTTGTCGCGCAGTGAGGCTGCCCAGCGCGGCCGGAGGGTAGCGCCGGAAAAGTCCTCGCTGGCCGAGTTTGGGGAGGCGTTTACCAATGAGCTGTTCAGTCCGCTGGCGCTGCTTCTGGCGGCGGGGGCGGGCCTTTCGGCGGTAGTGGGATCGATGGGAGATGCCGCCATGGTGGGCGCGGCGGTGTCGCTCAACGCGTTCGTCGGAAGCTGGCAGAGTTTTCGGACCGAGCGCGCGATCCGCGATCTGGCTCGGACTGCGCGGCGTCGCGCTCGCGCGCTCAGGGGCGGCGAGGTCGTCTTGTTGGATGCAACGCAGCTCGTGCGCGGAGACGTCGTATTGCTCGGACCTGGTGACGTGGTGCCGGCAGACTGCCGCATCCTGGAGTGCACGTCGCTCGAAGTCGATGCCTCCAGTTTGACCGGTGAGTCAATGCCGGTGAGAAAGAGCTCGGAGCCGTCCTTCGAGCTCGGGGTGGCCGATCACGTGTCCATGCTGCACGAGGGCACCTCCATTGCCAGCGGCAGCGCCACTGGAATCGTGGTTGGGGTGGGGGAGGATACCGAAGCGCAGCGGGCTGCTCTGGCCGCTCAGCGCGGCCCCATGCGCAGCGGCGTGGAACGACGGCTGCGTTCGCTCATCAACTTGACTGGACCTATAGCACTAGGCGCCGGAGCCGGCTTGGTGGGGGCGGGGTTATTGCGCGGGCGCAAGCTCGAAGACTTGGTGGGATCGGGCGTAAGCCTTGCGGTTGCGTCGGTGCCCGAAGGGCTGCCCCTTTTGGCCACCGCGGCTCAGCTGGCCGCCGCGGAGCGGCTCTCCCAGCGTGGCGCTCTGGTCCGAAACGCGCGCAGCATCGAGGCCTTGGGTCGAGTGGACGTTCTGTGCGTGGATAAGACGGGAACCGTCACTCTGGGACGCATCGAGCTCAGCTCCGTATCCGACGGCGTCCGGGAAGAGCCCCGCGAGGAGCTCAAAGCAGGGCGCTTGCGGGTGCTTGCGGCGGCGCTCCGCGCGGCCCCCGATCCAAGACACACGCTTTCTCATGGCGACCCAACCGACGCTGCGCTTTTGCGATCGGCTGCGCGGCTCGCAACCAGAGCCGAATACGGTTGCCCCGGCTGGCGGCCGCTCTCGGAGCTCAGCTTCGAAGCGGGGCGCGGGTATCACGCGGTTTTGGGCACCTCCGAGCAGGGGTCGGTGCTCAGCGTCAAAGGAGCCCCTGAAGTCATTTTGCCGCGGTGCTCGCGCTGGTTTCGGGGACGCCGAGCAGTTTCCGTGGACGCCCAGGCTGCCGAGAAGCTAAAGCAAGCGGCCGCCTCGCTGGCGCGCCGGGGACTGCGCGTGCTGGCAGTCGCCGAACGGATCGCCGAGCCTGAGGACAGCTTGGATGCTTCACGGCTGGTGGGGCTCACGTTTTTTGGGTTTCTAGCTTTCAGCGATCCGGTGCGCCCCACCGCAGCGCGCGCCATTGAACGGCTGCGAGCTGCGGGCATCAAGACGTTGATGGTTACCGGTGACCACCCGAGCACCGCGGAGGCCATCGCCACCGAGCTCGACTTGTTGCAGGGCGCCTCGATTTTGACCGGGGCCGAGCTCGCCCGCATGAGCGATGAAACCCTGGACGCGCGTGTGAACTCGGTCAATGTGTTTGCGCGCGTCACTCCGTCCCAAAAAGTCCGGGTGGTTCGCTCTCTGCAACGCGCCGGCAAAGTGGTGGCCATGGTGGGCGATGGAGTCAACGATGCGCCGGCCATTCGTTTGGCCAACGTAGGCATTGCCATCGGTGACCAGAGCACCGCGGCGGCGCGCAGTGCCGCCGATATTGTGCTGACCGATGAGAGAATCGAAACCTTGGTGCTGGCGATTGCCGAGGGACGCGCGATGTGGGCCGCGGTGCGGGACGCGGTTTCCATCTTGCTGGGCGGCAATCTGGGCGAAATCGCCTTCACCGTGGCCGGCGGTCTCATCGACGGCAAGCCCCCGCTCAACTCGCGCCAACTACTGCTCGTGAACTTATTTACCGATATTGCGCCCGCCATGGCGATTGCCCTGCGTCCGCCGTCGCCGCAAACGCTCGAGTCCTTGGCTGCCGAGGGGCCGGACGTCTCGCTCGGTGAGCTGCTCAACCGCGACATCGCCGCGCGCGCGGTCGTCACCGCAATGGGAGCGGGTGCAGCTTGGTTAACCAGTCGCGCGCTCGGGATGGGAGAGCGTTCGGGCACCGTCGGCCTGCTGGCGCTGGTGGGCACGCAGCTCGGTCAGACCGTGCTCTCCGGCGGTGCAAGCCGCCAGGTTTTGACCACCAGCGTCTCATCCGTGCTCGCCCTGGGCGCAATCGTCCAGACCCCCTGGGTGAGCCAGCTCTTCGGCTGCCGTCCGGTCGGGGCGGCTGGCTGGATCACCGCCATCGGCGCCTCCTCCGCCGCCACCGCGGCCTCCATCTTATTTCCAGACCTAGCGGAAGACATCATCGCGCGTTTCGGCCCCCATCGCCCGGGCGCACCCCATGAGTCCAAGGCGCCGGAGCTCGAACCGGCGAGCGGGGCGAGCACACGTGCTGAAATCGCTTGAATAAGCTAAGCTCCGATCTCGTCAAAAAGACGGCGCGCTGTTTGTGCGCCGCTTTGGGCCGCCGTTTGGAGGCACTTGAATGAATCGCTTGACCGTTTTTTCGATTGCGTTCTTCATCCTTATTGCGAGCTTTATCGGCTGCGGCGGCGGAAGTGATAAGGGAGGCCCCACGCCGGGTGCCGGCTTCAGTTGTACCGACCTCACGCTGAACGGCAACGAAACGGACGTGGACTGCGGCGGGAGCTGCCCCGCCTGTGCCGCTGGAAAAACTTGTCGCATGTCCGCCGACTGTGCCGCCCAGTTCTGCGTTGGGGGCAGGTGCGCTGCCGCGAGCTGCGCCGACAGGATATTAAACCAGAGCGAATCCGATGTGGACTGCGGGGGGCTCTGCGCCAAGTGCGCGGACGGCAAAAAATGCGCGACCGCTTCCGACTGCGATGGAGGCCGCTGCGACAAAGGCATTTGCTCCTCCTGCACCGACAAAGTCAAAAACGGCGATGAGTCCGATGTGGACTGCGGCGGAATGCTTTGCTCCACGTGCGCTGACGGCTCGGACTGTGCAAGTGACGCGGACTGCGTGAACCGCAGGTGTCTCGGCGGAGTCTGCAGCTCCTGCTGGGACAAGATTCGCAACGGCGATGAAACCGACGTCGATTGCGGTGGAACTACCTGCTACCAGTGCTCAGACGGCAAACAGTGCGCGGTCGCCACCGACTGCCGGAACGGGCGCTGCGTGGCTGGAATTTGCGCCTCCTGCATCGACGGAATCATGGACGGTGACGAAACCGATGTCGACTGTGGCGGCACGATCTGCGGCGCGTGCAGAAATGGAGCGCGCTGTGCCGCGATCACCGACTGTCTGAGCAGAGTTTGCTCCTCCGGCTTTTGCGCAGCCGCGAATTGCACCGACATGATGCAAAACGGCGCCGAGACGGACGTCGATTGCGGTGGCGTCGACTGTCCGGACTGTCCGGTAGGCGCCAGGTGCACGACCGGGAGCGATTGCACGTCGACCATGTGTGTCGGCGGCAGGTGCGCCCCGCCGAGTTGTACCGACGGCCTCAAGAACCAGGGCGAAAGCGACGTCGATTGCGGCGGTCTCACCAGCTGTCCGCGCTGCGCGGACTTTCGAAAGTGCGGGGCGCCCACGGATTGCTTGACCGGATCGTGCACCATGGGTTTCTGCGGCTCGTTCGCCTGCAATCCCTTCGGGACTGACAATGGCTACACCGGATGCAGTCGAGTCGTGCCGGTCGGTGCATTACCCTGCGAGGACATCCGGTTGAGCGGGACGCGCACCGGAGTCCTCGATCACAGCTCGGTTGCGGTGAGCTTGCCCTTCCCGTTCAAATTCTATGGCGTAGATCGGACCTACGTGCAGATCAACGCCTCGGGCACCTTGAACTTCAACGGGCTCACGGACAGCACTACTAACAGCTGTCTCCCCAGCGGCCTAAATCCGCTAGTCGCCGTCTACTGGGACCATCTCCATCCTGGTGGTGCAGTGTATTACCAAACCCTCGGCGGCGCGCCGAATCGGAGGTTTGTCGTGCAGTGGGAGAGCACCATTTACCTTTGTGGGCTGGGTCTCATCGACGTTCGAGCCGTTCTCAGCGAAGGAACCAACACCATCGACGTTTGCTACGTGGATACGATATGCGGCAGCAGTTTCTATGATCAGGGAATTAGCGCGACTGCCGGGATTCAGAGCGGAAGCGGCCTGAGCGCGCTCCAGTACAGCTGCAACACGACCCAACTCGTCGACGGGCTTTGGTTGACGTACGTTGCTCCTTGAACGTAGGGCTCCGTTATCGGAACCCGCGGAACGGTCCGCCGGCTCGGTAGTTAACCCCTCCGTCGGCGAAGCTTAGCCGGCTCGCAACCGAGGTTGACTTAGTCTTGACTTAGTCATAGATTTAGAGCACATTTCCAGCATGTGCGTCACGAAGCTGCCGTTGGCCGGCGGGTGCGGGCCGAAAGACCCAAGTCCCGTCCGCGGAAACACCTACGGGTCGCGGTATCGAGTCTTGCGTGCAGTGCCACCGCGAGGTGGTCCACGAAGCGTAGACAGAGAGTGTGCAGGCCGTAATGCGATAAGCGTGAAGGGATTGAGCCCCGACAAGCAGTCTGTTTTGTGGTGGCCGAGCCAGTATGCAGAAGCGAAGGCAATATCGAGTGGTCCTCGGGTTCCGGTAGGGACCGCAGCAGTGAGCCCAAGTGGCCGCACGCTGCAACGGCGCCCACTCGGCACCACCGGGGTCCTAGACCACGGCATGTACACAAGGTCAACGGCGGAACGTGAGAGGTCTGCGTCGGGTCGGACCAATAGTCGACCCCGGTCCAGAGTCAGCGAGCAAGGCGTAACGACCGAGTTCAAGACAATTCCTGGCGCAGAAGTCAGATGCTCTCGTAGTAGCGCTGAAGTGGAGTAACGCCCATGGAGCGAAGGAGAGCACGGGATGTGACCCAGTTCAGGTTGGCCCCCGAGGTCTGCAAAGACGGACCGTTCAAAGGGTATGCGCGACTGGATTGGATACATTCGGCCGCCAGGAAGCGGCCCATGGAACGGAGTGGTTCATTGATGCACCACTTCACCGTGGACAACCTCCGGCGGGCATTTCAGGAGCTTTCCGGGTCGAAGGCGACTGGAATCGACCGTGTTACGAAGCAGGAGTACGCAAAGGAGCTGGAGAGCAATCTGCAAAAGCTCCAAGAACGAATCCGAAAAGGCGGATGGCGTCCACGACCGAGCCGCGAGGTTTTGATACCCAAGCCGCAAGGTGGGACGCGACCGCTGGCGATTGGTTGCCTGGAAGACAAGGTCGTCCAAGTACTCACCGCCCGGATTTTGGAGGCGCTGTTTGAGCCCTTGTTTCACCGTCACAGCTACGGCTTCCGGCGAGGCAAGTCCGCTCACCAGGCCATTGCTCGCCTCTATGAGGTGATCGAAACCCGCTCCGCGCAAGCGGTCGTGGTCGAGATCGATATCGAGAAATTCTTCAACTCGATCGAGCAAGACCGACTTCTCGAGATCCTCGAGCAGAAGGTATCCGACCCGTTCTTTCTGCGACATGTCCGGCGACTGCTCCGATGCAGCATCTTGCATGTCGACGGTACACTCGCAGAAACGCTCACCGGTACGCCGCAAGGCTCACCGGTTAGCCCGGTACTCGCAAATATCTGTTTGAATGCCATCCTCGACCGATGGTTCCAGCAGAACTATTCAGGTCGGGGGGAGATGGTTCGATACGCGGACGATGTCGTCTTTGTCTTCACCGACGAGACAGTCGCCCGCCAGTTCCTCAAGGACCTAGAGTCCCAAATGGGACAAGTCGGACTGAAGCTCAACCAGGAAAAGTGCAACGTTGTGCCGTTCTCGAGCAAGGAGCCCAGAGGCGTATTCGCTTTTTTAGGCTTCCAGCTCTATTGGGGCCGCGACCACCGTAAGCAGTCTCTGCTCAAGGTGAAAACGGAACCCAGGCGGCTACATCGATGCATGATGGCGTTCGAGAATTGGATTAAGACTTGGCGAAATCGCAAGAAACTCGCCAAGCTCTGGGAGTTGGCAGAAGCCAAGCTCACCGGTCACTACCGGTACTTTGGCGTCTCCTTCAACCAGTCCAAGCTCGCGCACTTTTACTGGGTCTGCACCCAGGCCTTGTTTAAATGGCTCAATCGGCGCAGCCAAGGCAGGAGTTTTACCTGGGAGCGCTTTCTCAAGCGCCTCCATTATCAGCCCCTGCCCCGTCCCTACGCTGGTTTTCAACTTACAGATATCACCCGTAACGTCGGTTCCGTCTGGAATCGCAAACCGAAGAGCCGGATGCGGGAAAATCGCAAGTCCGGTTCTGTGAGGAGCGCCAGCCAGCGGCTGGTGTTTACTTGATGGCATCCCGACGCTCATTGCAGTTGCCGCTTACCGAGCTGGCTCGCGAAAAGTTCGTCCTGGTCTCAGGCCCGCGTCAGGTAGGAAAAACTACGCTGGCCCAGAGTTGGCTTTCAGATCGGAACGGAGAGTACATGAACTGGGACGCACCACTTGATCGCAAGAGAATTCTCCAGAACGAACCGTTCGGCGCGGTGGGTGCGTTGGTTCTCGACGAACTCCACAAGTACGCTCGGTGGAGGTCGTATTTGAAGGGGCTCTATGACAAGGCCCACCAGCGGCTCGAAGTTGTGGTGACCGGTAGCGCACGCCTTGACGTTTTTACCCGGGGCGGCGACAGCATGTTTGGCCGTTACGAACTTCTCAGACTGCATCCGCTTTCGATAGGTGAGCTCGAGCACGCGCGCGTACCCGACCCGCCGTCGAGCTGGGTGGAGTTGGCGCCGCAGCAGATGCCTCCAGCCACAACACTGGAACAGCTGGACCGCTTCGGCGGCTTTCCAGAGCCGTTCTACCGCGCCAGTCGCGCGTTTCACACCCGTTGGTCGGCGAGGCGACGTGACTTGTTGCTGCGAGAAGATCTGCGTGATTTGACCCAGATCCGCGCGCTGTCGCTGGTAGAGCATCTCTGGTTGCTGTTACAAGACCGCGTTGGCGCGCCCTTGTCGATCAATGCGCTCCGCGAGGAAATTGGAGTGGCTCACGAAACCGTGAGTACCTGGCTCGAGGCTCTGGAGCGTCTTTTCTTGATTTTTCGGCTCGCGCCCTACAGCGCGCGACGTACCCGTAGTCTCACCAAGGAGCGAAAGCTGTACTTTTTGGACTGGTCGCAGCTCGCAGATCCGGGCGCGCGTTTTGAGAACCTGGTGGCCTGTCACCTGCTCAAGTCGGTGCACATCTGGTCCGATCTGGGTCTCGGAGAGTTTGGGCTCTGGTACTGGCGAGACCGAGAAAAGCGCGAAGTCGACTTCGTGATCACAGAACGCCGACGGCCGGTAGCGCTCATCGAATCCAAGCTATCCGGCGAAGCGTTATCGCCTTCACTACTGTACCTCGGTCAGCAGCTTGGCGGTATTCCGCAGGTTCAACTAGTGCGAAAGGACGGAGTGGACCGAGCCCGCAAGAGCACGCGTATCGTCAGCGCCGACAGGTTTCTCACCGCCCTGTGCTGACACCATCAAGCGGGGCAGCCCAACCGGCAGCGTCGACTCACTATGCTTGCGCCGGATCTTTCTTTTCGGCGTCCGGCTTGTCATCCGTCGTTTTCGCGGTCCCCGTTTTGACGGCCTTCATCAATTTGGACACCACCAGAAACATCACCAGGGCCACGATGAGAAAGTCCAGAACGTTACCGAGGAACGCGCCGTACTTGACCACCACTGCATCTTTCTGGTTCGGTGCGGCGCGTAATACCCAGCCTGCCGAGCGCCAGTCCCCGCTGGGCAAGAGGACCGACACCAGCGGCATGATGATTTGATCCACCAGCCCGGATACGATCTTTCCGAACGCCCCTCCGATAATCACCGCGATGGCAAGGTCCACCGCATTTCCCTTGAAGGCAAATGACTTGAAGTCGTTCAGCCAGCTCATGGTGGGGTTCTCTTAGAACGTTCGTGAGCTCGGGAAACGCGCTAACCCATGGCACCGAAGGCGCGCTTGGCATTGGCCAGGCTGATCGCGATCGACTCGATCGGGGGCAGAATGCAGGTATCCTGCTCGATCATCGCGTATTCGACCTCGAGCTCGCGACAGGCAGCCGCGACACCAGCTAGGTCGAGCGCACCGGTGCCAACTTCGGTCCACGCTTTCGAAGGAGCAACGTGGCAGTCCTTCAGATGAATGATTCGCACTCGGTCTCTGCCCATTCGCATCAACAGCTCTGCGGGTTGTCCGCCTGCCCAAGTGACCCAGCCGACGTCGACTTCGAATTTGACGAGATCGGGGTCGGTCTCACTCAGGATGATTTCGAGCCCGGTGGACCCATCCACCGGAACAAACTCGATGTCATGATTATGGTACTGAAAAATCAGGCCAGAGTCGCGCGCGGCGCGCCCCCATTGGTTCATGTCCCTCGCCAGTGCGGCCCAGTCGGCGCTGGTTTTTCTTCGCTTCGGGGGCACCCATCCCAACATGATGTATCGGGCGCCACTGGCGGCGGCCCGTTCGAGGGTCTTGCTCAGATCTCCCTCGAGCCCTTCGAGCCCGGAACCCGTCGCAATGGGCGCGAGGCCGAGCTCCTCACACAACGCCTTGTAATCGGCGGGTGTCATTCCCCTTCCCGGCCCGCCTTCCACCGCAGCGTAGCCAGCTCGCGACACGTCGCGCAGCGTGCCGGTGAAGTCCTTGCCGAGTTGTTCGCGCACCGTATACAGCTGAAGGCCTAGTGTGGTCATGAGCTTGTTTTCCAGTATGAGGTCAATTCGCTGAGCTCCAAAGTGCATCCTAACACACGATTGGAAAAGCCGAAACTGAGGGTTGACGCGGCTTCTCGTTGGGGATTACGGTTCCGGCCCGTGTGTGCCGAACTGCGCATTCTCTGCCGATGGGTTGCACCCGGCGCAGCGTCGCTTTGCTTGTCTGCTTGTGGCCAAGGTTTCTCTTCGTCAGCTGACAAGGAACCGGGCATCCCGATGGAAGGCTTGATGCTGTGGCTTCAGGCGGATCGTGATGTCATGCAGGTAAATGGCGGCGTCAGCCTGTGGCGGGACCAATCGGGCAATCACAAGGACGCAGTCCAAAGCGTTTCCGATGCGCGACCAAGTTTGGCCGCGGCGGGAATTGGCAACCGGCCGAGCGTACAGTTCGACGGAGTCGACGACTTTTTGAAAGTGCCGACGGGTTTCGCAGACTTTACTCAGGGCTTGTCAGTCTTTGCCACCGTCCAGATACAACCGGTCAGCTTCTGTGATGCTATTGTCGAGCTTTCCAACGGCATCGAGATGGACGATATCAACCTTGGGCAAGCACAGAATCAAATCCACTATGAGGTATTTGACCGGTATTTCGATGGAGATCTGGTTCCGACCGGCGCGTCGGAATTGATTGAGGTCGTGCATCACCCTAATCTGATGTTCGAGATGCGTCTGAACGGAACGCTGGCCGGCGAGGGCTCCTCCGATCTGCCGGCAAACGTGCCACGACAGCAGAACTTCCTGGGCAAATCCCTGTACGCGGAGTGCGGCCCTTTTTCGGGTCAGCTCTCTGAGCTTATTCTATATGGTCGAGAGGTATACGAAACGGAGCTACTCAAAATTGAGGATCATATGCGCGCGCACAGCGC
>DASXTY010000519.1:0-2592 GCA_036505155.1 Polyangiaceae bacterium
AGCGCCGGCATCGATGTTTATCTGTGGGACACCACCACTCGCGGTACCTGCGCCACCGGTGCTGGAGCCGCCAGTGCCCGTACCGCCGCTGCTGGAGCCGCCTCCACCGAGGGAGGCCACGCAACGGCCACGCGCGGTGCACACCATGCCCGCTCCGCAACGGGTGTCACCGTAAACGCAGTCGGCGCTGCACACGCCGAGCAGACTGCAATGTGCGGTGCTTGGACAGTCAGTGTCCAGGATGCAGGAGATGGCTTGGCCTCCCGAGCCGCCGCCTCCGATATTTCCGGAGCCAGCGCCGCCCCCCCGCTCCACAGGACCGCCGGAAGCCGAGCATCCCCATATCAGCGTCGACAATACCGCCCAGACCCAAAGTTGCCTGCGCCAGTAGGTCATCAGTCCTATACCTCCCGCGTGGGTGCCCATAACGGCCTGAACGGCCATCGTCCATAGATATCGATTCCTTGGAAGGCGGTCCATGCGCAGTCTGAGCGTTGTGCATGGGATCTTTGATCGCTCAGCGAAACGAATGTCTTGATTGGACGCCGAGCATGGACTTTTTGAGCACGTGCGCTCAATGCAAATTCTCCCGCACCCACACCCGGAGCGGGACGTCGCGATCGGATGGGTCGAAGTAGCTGCCTTGGGCGGTACTGGCACACAACAGTTGTCTCTGAATCGGGTCGCAACGCTCGAAAAGGTGTTCCACGTTCATGGCGCACTTGGGCCGTAGCCATCGATAGCTGTAGCCGTAGACCAAGATTTTTCGCGTGACCTGCGAGCGGTTTTCACTTGCGGCATGCCACATGCGCCGGTCGAAGAAGAGGGCGCTTCCGGGCGCCACGCTCACCGGCATCGCGCCCGGTGGGTCTCCGTGGGCTCCGTAACTGAGCTCAGACCGCAGCCACTTGTGGCTCCGGGGCACGATGAAGAGATTCGCGCTGTTCTGGACGCGCGCGTCACTCAGAAAATAGAGAACTTTGAGCGAGACTCGCGGATGCACTTCGGTCTCGAAGTCCCAGTTCATGGAATTGTTGTCGCGGTGCCAGCCTCGGTCGGGCTTGTCTTGCCAGAGCTCAGCGGGCACCGGCGGCGTGTACAGAAGCTGGGTATGGAAAAGCTGGATGTTGGTCCCCATGATCTCGACCACCTTGAGAAAGGTGGCGGGCCAATCGATGAGCTTTAGCAGCGAGTTTTCCTTCCCGATGGTGTCGTTCACGTTCAGCCGCGCATGCGCTTCCAGACCTTGGGAAAGCTGCTCCGCACGAGCGATCCGGTCGGCCGCAATGGAGAGCTCATCCACCACACTGCTGGGGACGGCGTCGGGGACTACCAGGTATCCCTCTTCCTCGAACTGCAGTTTTTCTTCGGGCTTCAGGCGGTGGGCGAGTATCGATGAGTCCATGGTCGGTCGCAGTGCTCGCACCAGACTGTGAACGCTCGCGGACTGGGACGCCATGGCCAATCTGTTCAAACCGCCTGAACTTTCTGACCAATCAGACAATGATGCGGGATATTCTCAATCGACGGCGCGCCGGCTGCGAAACTCGCTGGGGGACATCGCCTCGCGCCGCTTGAACAGGCGCGAAAAATGGAAAGCATCTGCAAACCCGCACCGGCTGGCAATGACGTGTATGGGCTGTGACGTCCCGGCCAGCAGCTCCTTGGCTTTCTGAAAGCGGACTCCAAGAATATATGACTGGATGGATACGCCGGTGTCGCGCCGGAAGCGCCGGCGCAGAGTGGGATAGGAGACGTGCAGGCGCTTGGCGAGCACCTTCGGCTTCAGTCCGCGCACCGCTTCCGCCTTGACGATTGCAACCGCTCGGGTGATGAGGTCCTGCCTGCCGCCAAATAAGCCGACTCGAATTCCATGGGACAAGACGATGATCTGTTGCGCGATTCCCGCGGCCATCGGAAGCGATAGTGGTCCGCCCGCCACGTAGACCTCGCGCAACCGCTCGAACAGATCATCCAGTCTGGCCTCGCTTCCGACTTCCACGATGGGCTCCTCGAGCGACAAGAACCCCAAGTCGACCATCCGATCGGCAACCGGGCCGTTGAACTGAAACCAGTATTTGCTCCAGCTCGGGCCTTCCGGCCCGTAGCTGTGTGGGACGCCGGGAAAACACCAAAACAGCGTGCCCGGCGGAATGCGTCGCTTACCGGTTTGTGGCGACTGAAAAAACCCGCGGCCATTCGGAATCCAGATTGCCGCGTAGCAATCCAGCTTCCGGTCGCGGGGATTCAAAGCCTGCTCGCTCCGCCGATTGTATCCGAAACCCTGCACCCAAAAGCCCAATGCGCGGTCCCGCGGGCTCGGGACTTCGTATCGAACTTGATAATCGCCCGACTTCAGCTCCTTGGGCACGCTAGACCAAACATAGCGCGGTTAAAAACCCAAGCCCAGTAGGCGGGCGGCCCGTGGTTCAGATCCTGTTCCGATACCCGCCCCTGTGATAAGCTCTAATTTGTGAGGCTTCCCTCAGATCTCGAATGGCTCTTCTGCGAGGCCGATCCCGCGGTCATCGACGTCGAGCGCGATGCCCACTACATCCTCGGTCGGGTACTGGAAAAAGGAAGAATGTCAGA
>DASXTY010000520.1:0-6209 GCA_036505155.1 Polyangiaceae bacterium
GAGATCCCCTATCAGGTGAACAAGGCCAGGCTTGCGGCCAAGATCGGGGAGCTGACGCGCGACAAACGCATCGAAGGCATCAAGGAAGTGCGCGACGAAAGCGATCGTGAAGGGCTGCGTTTGGTGATTGAGCTGAAGAAAGACGTATTCCCGCAGGTGGTGAGCAATCAGCTCTACCGCTTGACGGATATGCAATCGACTTTCGGGATCATCAACTTGTCAATTGTCAACGGTCGGCCCGCCGTGCTCGATCTGAAACAAACGCTGGCCTTGTTCATCGAGCACCGCCGGGAGGTGGTCAGCCGCCGCACGCGGCATAACCTCACCCGCTCGGAAGCTCAGCGCGAGATCATCGAAGGCCTGGGCGTGGCCGTAAGTGACGTGGATATAGTGATTCGGACCATTCGGGAAGCGCCCGATCCGGATCAGGCGCGGGTCCGGTTGATGGCCTTGTCGCTGCGCGGCCTGGAGCAGTTCTTGCGCCGGGCCGGGCGGCCCGAGGCGGAAGTCGCGGTGGCGGCTGGTCGCAGGGATTACCGGCTGAGCGAACGTCAGGCGAGCGCCATCCTCGAGATGCGGCTGTCCCGTTTGACCGGCCTGGAACAGGATAAGCTGGCTCGCGAATACAAGGAACTGTGCGACGAGATCGCGCGCTTACGAGCCATCTTGGAAAGTGAAGAGCTCTTGATGCGCCTCATCGTGGAAGAGCTTCGAGAAATCAAGCAGAAACACGGCTCGCCCCGGCTGACCAGCATCGTGGAAGATGAAGCGGAAATCGAAGTGGAGGACCTGATTCAGGAGGAGGACATGGTGGTCACCATATCCCACTCCGGTTACATCAAGCGGACGCCGTTTTCGACTTACAAGGCCCAGAAACGGGGTGGCAAGGGCAATCGAGGTATGGAGGCTCGCGACGACGATTTCGTGAATCAGCTCTTTATCGCCTCAACCCACAGTTTGGTATTTTTCTTCAGCGAGCGCGGGCGCCTTTACCTGAAGAAGGTCTACGAGATACCTCAGGCAGCGCGTTCCGCCAAAGGGCGCGCAATCGTCAACTTCATCGGCGTCGAACCGGGGGAGCACATCGCCGCGATTACGCCAGTACCCGAGTTTCGCGAGGGATTGTTCGTTACCACGCTTACCCGGCGGGGACAGATCAAGAAAACCGGCGTGAACGAATATCAAAACGTGCGCGACCGGGGGCTGATTGGAGTCAAGATCGCCGACGACGACCAGCTGCTCACCGCCGCCGTCACCGATGGAACGGCGGAGTTTCTCATCGCGACTAAACAAGGCAAGTCGATCCGCTTCGATGAACAGCAAGTGCGCCCGATGGGCCGAAACACCGGCGGGGTCAAAGCCATAGAGCTGGCGGAGGGTGACGAAGTGGTGGGAATGGCCTGCACCGAACCGGAGCGCAATCAGGTGCTCGCGATCTGCGAACGGGGCTTCGGCAAGCGGACCGGACTCGAGGAGTTCAGGCTCCAAAATCGCGGCGGCAAGGGCATCATTCTCATCGACTGCAGCGAGCGCAACGGGCCGGTGGTGGGCATCGCGCTGGTCAAGCCGGATGACGAGGTCATGCTCATCACCGACCGAGGGCAAACCATCCGAACCACGGTGGACGAGATCCGTGAGACGGGTCGGGTCGCGCAGGGCGTCAAAGTGATGGACGTGGATGACGACGAGCGCGTGGTGGCGTTCGAATCCGTGGGTGAAAGCCGCGCCGGCGCAGCGCTGGACGACGATAGCCTGTTACCCGGCCCCTTGGACGAGGATACCGGCGGTAACGGCAGTAACGGCAGTAACGGCAGCGACGGCGGGCGCGGACGAACGGAGTGAAGACGTGGGGGCAACGCGCGCCAAGAACCGACGCCGTGCGACTACGGCGCTGTCGCCGCGGCGCACCTTCGCCGCCCTACGACGGCGCCATCCGGATGCCCACTGCGAGCTCAACCACAAAAATCCCTTCGAGCTCCTGGTGGCCACTGTGCTCTCTGCGCAAGCCACCGATGTTTCGGTAAACCAGATCACCGGTGCGCTCTTCGATCGCTGGCCCACCGCTGAAGACATGGCGGGCGCCCAGCAATCCGAGCTCGAGCGTGCGCTCAACCGCATCGGAATGTTCCGTCAAAAATCGCGCAGCCTCCTGGGTCTTTCGAAAATGCTGGCCGCCAAACACAGAGGAGAGGTTCCGCGCACTTTGAGCGAGCTGGTGGAGCTACCGGGCGTTGGACGGAAGACCGCTAACGTAGTTCTCGGAGTGGCATTCGGAGCGCCGGAAGGCGTCGTCGTGGACACCCACGTCCAGCGCATCAGTCAGCGACTGGGATGGACTCGGCACGCTAGCCCCGAAGAAATCGAAGCCGACCTGATGCGCCTTTTTCCCCGAAAGGACTGGGACGCACTGGCCCACACCTTGATCTTCCACGGGCGTCGCATCTGTACCGCCAGAAAACCCGCTTGTGCCGCTTGCCCCGTCAGCAAATCATGCCCCAGCGCGTTCCACGCCGAAACCATCGGCCGCAAACCGAAACGTGTGAGGCGATGAGGGGTTTGCGCAAACAGGATCCGGCCGACATCTTGGGAATATCTAATCCCCACCTCCGCCCTTGCGAGCGGCCCTTTCGATGAGCTCGCGCGGTGCTTGCACCATTTCGATGAGCACCCCTTCACCGCCAAGGGGCGCTTCGTCGTTGCCCCGGGGATGGATGAAGCACACTTCATGCCCGCCAGCGCCCTGGCGAATACCGCCCGGAGTGAAGCGCACGCCGCGTTCTTCGAGCCAAGCCTTGGCGGCTCGGAGGTCGTCGACCCAAAGTCCTATGTGATGGAGCGCCGGCTGGTCCACGCGCGGCTTTCTTTGCGGGTCAATCGGCTGCATCAAATCGATCTCCACGCTGTCGATTCCGGATCCCGCCCGAAGCCTGTCCTCTTCGGTGTTTTCCGCTTCGCTCCGATGTTGGCCAATCGGGTCGAGGCCGAGCAAATCGACCCACAGCCGCCGCAGAGGAGTCTTGTCGGCGGAGCCGATGGCGATTTGCTGGACTCCCAGGATTTTAAAGGGCCTAGCCGCCACCGATCGCGGGCTCAGGGAAATCGAGCCTGAAGCCCTGCCTGGAGCTCCATGGTCACCATCAGGGAGCGGAGGATGCCAAACGTGAATCCGCCGTCCAGAAACACACCCACGTTTTTCGCAAAGTCGTATTGGGGACCGATCGCAATGTGAAAGATCAAATCCGTGCCGGTCTTTTTTGGGTCGGGCCAACCCGGGGGATGTAGCCAATCCTGCTGCCCGTTATCCCCTTCGAGCTCGAGGCCGATCGCCGGCTCGAAGAAGACTTTTAATCGGGAATCGCTGGTGGTGTAAAAGCGAAGCCCGGCGCCGAGGATGATGACCGGTTTGGTGTTGGTCTGCTTTTCCGCAGAAAGGCCGAACCGCGCCCATGCATAAGGCTCCAACATGTCGAAAAACGCGTAGCTCAACGCGATATCGATCGCGAACGGGCTCTGGTGGCCGCAAAACTTTTGAGGATCCCCGGTATCAGTGAGGGGATCCACGCAGCGCGGCGAATCGTGATCGTAGCGATACACCATGCGGTAGCCGCCGAGAAACCCCACCCGCGCTCCAAATTGCTCGCGGTGGCCGAAGTACTCATCGGCCTTTTCCTGAGCCTCCGCTGGCTTCGGCTTTTCGCTGGATTCTTTTGGGGTCTGCTCGTCTGAAGGGCTCGCGCTCTCCGCAGCTTGATTCGACTCCGATTGAGCCTCGGCCGCCTCTTGCGCGAGCGCCGCGCCGGCTCCCAGAAACGCGACCCCAAAAACCGGTATTTGGATGAGTCTCACGGGTCCGGACCATAACCCAAAGCGGCCCTGAGCCGGGCGCGAAATCTGCGATAACCCCGGGTTTTCCTGGAATCCTCGCTTCGTCGCGAGAGACGGGTTGAGAAAATTCACTCCCGACGAAAAAACAGCTAGTCTAGGCGGCCATGTTCAAGGAGTCCCTGCAGGGCGTCGTGGAAGGCACCGACGGAGGCATTGCAAGCCTATTGATGGACCTCGAAGGGATCCCGCTCGAGAGCTATAGCAAAGACGGTGGCGCCTTCGACATCGAGACGGTGGGCGCTGAAGTGAGCGTGGTGGTCAAGGCAATCCAGCGCGCCAACGAAATGCTCGAAGCTGGCGAAACTAAAGAAGTGGCGTTCAAGAGCGATAAGCTGGTGACCTTGGTCCGGATCCTCAATCAGAGCTATTTCGTTGCCATGACCATTTCGCCGGAGGGAAATATGGGCAAGGGTCGATTCCTGTTGCGAGTGGCGGCGCCGAAGCTTCTAGAGGAGCTTGAGTCCTAGGCGCATTTTAGTGTTGAGCGGCCCCAATCTCGACCGGTTGGGCCGCCGGGAGCCGGCGATATACGGATCGACGACCTTATTTGAGGTGCACCGGCGACTGGAGGTCATCGCCGGCGCGCGGGAGGCCCAGCTCGAGTGCAAACAAAGTAACCACGAGGGTGCGCTGATCGACTCCATCAGCGCCGCCGCAGACCAGGGATTCGCCGGGATTCTCATCAACGCGGGATCTCTGACCCACACGTCTTATGCTCTTTACGATGCGCTGCGAGGTGCGGATTTGCCCGTGGTCGAAGTGCACGTTTCGAATCCCGATGCGCGCGAGAGTTTTCGCAGACGCTCGGTGATCGCGCCTGCGTGCACCGCGCGCGTGGCCGGCTTTGGCGCCGCATCGTATGACTTGGCGCTCAACGGGCTTTTGGATTTGCTGGACGCCCGTGAAAAGTCGAAGTGACGTGCCCTCGCCCATCGCGACCACGCACCTTTTGACCATGTTTCCGACCTTCGTTTGGAAGGCGGAGCTTGAGCCGAACGTGCGCGATGCACTCCGACTGGGGTTCGAGGGCTGGCTTAAGCGGGCGATGGGCTCGATCTCGATCGAGCGGGGCCAGAGCTGGCAATCGGATCACGACATCCACCGGAGCGAGACCTTCGGTGATCTGGCCCTCGCCATTGGCGCCGTGGCGCGCAAGATTCTCGCTTTTTTGAAGATCGCCAATGCGGAATTGGTCATCACTGGCTGCTGGGCCAACGTCAACGGTCCGGGCGCGGGCCACCCCCGCCACAGTCACCCCAATAACTTTCTAAGCGGCGCCTACTACCTCGAAGTCCCCCCGGGAGCCGACACCATAAACTTCCACGATCCGAGGTTGCAGACGTATGTCCTTCGCCCACCGGTAACCGAGCTCACCCGAGAAAATGCGGACCAAACCGTGGTTCAGGTGGAAAGTGGAACCTTGCTCCTATTTCCGTCCTGGCTCGAACATTCGGTGCACCCGAATCCAATCGACCAGGCGCGCATCAGCATGAGCTTCAACCTGATGTTCGCCCGTTACGCCGAGACTCTGAGCCCACCTCTGTGGGAAGGCGGGAAACGCACTTCCTGAGGCTTACTAACGGGTTAAACCAGTTTGCGCGAAACGCGCTTCGCGCTTGGCGCAGTTCTGTTCTGTAAGTTCGGGTGTCACAAATCTCTTGCCAGCAACAGCCAAACGTTTGCATGTAATGCCTGGCCTCGGTCCGGCGGCAAGGCGGGCGGCGCACGCCGAAGCGACGACCAAGCGAGACATTCGGTTTTTAGCAGCATGCAAATTCCCCTGAAGCAACTCAAAGCCTTGCTCAAGACTCTCGAAGAAGGGGGTGCGTCGGAATTCGAATACCAAGACGAGAAATACCGGCTGCGCCTAGCTCTCAGCCGGTTTCCCGCCGCTCTCGCACAGGGGCCGCTTCCCTCGAGCAGCGCCGAGCCGGTCCCCGTCGTGTCCAGTGCTTCCGGGCAGGCCGATTCCTCCTACATCACTTCGCCTTTCGTGGGCACCTTTTACCGCGCGGCGGCCCCGGAGGCGGCCAACTTCGTCGAGGTGGGCAGTCAGTTTCAGCCGGGGCAAACATTGTGCATTGTCGAGGCGATGAAGCTGATGAACGAGATCGAGTCGGAGATCGGGGGCACGATCCTGGAGATCCTGGTCGAGAACGGCCAGAGCGTGGAGTTCGGCCAGAAGCTGTTCAAGCTCAAGAAGAGCTGAGCGGCTCGGCGTTCGCGCGCGGATGTTCCGTAAAGTACTCATAGCCAATCGGGGCGAGATCGCTATGCGCGTGATCCGCGCGTGCCGCGAGCTCGGTGTGCGCACCGTCGCGGTG
>DASXTY010000521.1:0-2582 GCA_036505155.1 Polyangiaceae bacterium
GGTCCCGGTTACCTCCGAGTGGGAAAGTTGGCTCGCCGCTCGACCCAAGCTGCCCCGCTTCGTGGTGGCTCTGCACGGCTGGCCCGACCCCGAGAGCAGCGCCACCGAGCTAATCCAGGGAGATTCGCGCGAAGTGCTGCAAGCGCTCGCGGCCCATCTCGGTGCGCGGCGTTGCTCCGATGACTTGAGGGCCGCTCGGCGCGAGTTTGCGGAGCTCTTTGGCGCCGCGAATTCGGCGGTGTGGCGCGTGACCGAGCAAGCGCTCCGCACGACCGGCGACGCTCTGAGCGAAGCCTCGGCCGTGCGGCTCGCAGTGGATGCGGCGCCATCGGGCTCGGTGCTCGGGCTCGGCAACAGCTTACCCATCCGCGACGTCGATCTGTACTGTCGCTTTTCTAGAAAGGGACTGCGTGTTTTTGCGCAACGCGGAGCCAACGGTATCGACGGCCTGGTGTCGGGCGCGGCAGGAGTCGCCACCGCGCTGTCGGAGCCGACTACGCTCATCGTCGGCGACGTGAGCTTGCTGCACGATGTGGGGGGGCTTTGGGCGGCGCGACAGGTGAAGTCCCCGCTCGTCATCTTGGTGATCGACAATGCCGGCGGCCGAATTTTTGAGCAGCTTCCGGTTCGCTCCTGGCTCGAAGCACATCACGGACTATCGGATTACTGGCTCACCCCGCATGGGCTCGAGCTCAGCCGCGCCGCCGAACTCTATGGGGTCCGTCACCAAACCGCCCGAACCGCGAGCGAGCTCTCCACAGCTTTGCGAACCGCTCATGAAACCCCCGCGACCACCCTGATTGTGGCAAAAGTCCCACCGCACAGTGCAATGGAACACCGCCGACGGGTCCTGGAGCTGGTGGCGACCGAGATCCGATCGGTTTTGCAATCTCACCCCCCGTCTTTCGTCTAAGAAAACAACCCATCACGGAGTACTGATGACCGACGTCGCATGGACCCCGATCCCGGGATTCGAAGACATCATTTACGAAAAGGCGGACGAAGGCATCGCCAAGATCACCATCAACCGCCCCGAGGTGCGAAATGCCTTTCGACCCCAGACCGTGGTCGACATGAGCCACGCCTTCAGCGACGCTCGAGACGATTCCCAGGTCGGCGTGGTGGTCCTGACCGGGGCCGGGCGCGAAGCGTTTTGTTCGGGTGGCGATCAGACAGTTCGTGGTAGCGGCGGTTATGTGGGGTTCGACGGCGTGGCGCGACTCAACGTGCTGGATCTGCAGCGACAAATCCGCACTTTGCCCAAGCCCGTCATCGCGATGGTTGCCGGCTATGCGATCGGCGGCGGGCACGTATTGCATCTGGTGTGCGATCTCACCATCGCTGGGGACAACGCGCGCTTTGGACAGACGGGCCCCAAAGTCGGAAGTTTCGACGGAGGTTATGGATCCGGATATTTGGCGCGCATCGTGGGTCAAAAAAAGGCCCGCGAGATTTGGTTCCTTTGCCGGCAGTATGACGCGCGCCAGGCGCTGGAGATGGGGCTGGTCAATACCGTGGTTCCGCTCGCGGAGCTCGAGAAAGAAACCGTCGCATGGTGTCGCGAGATCCTGCGTAACAGCCCGATGGCACTGCGCTGCCTGAAGGCTGCGCTGAACGCGGATTGTGACGGACAAGCGGGACTTCAGGAACTGGCCGGCAATGCGACTTTACTCTTCTATTTGACAGAAGAAGCGCGCGAAGGGCGCGACGCGTTCGTCGAAAAGCGCGCGCCCAACTTCGGCAAGTTCAAGCGGTACCCGTGAAGCTATCTAGACCGTGAGTCGAGCTCGCATCACCCCCATCATTCCGGAACACGCCGGTGCCCTTCCCGCCGCGCTGGCGCATATTCAGCCGGGCTCGTTGCGCGCGTGGATTCTGGCTGCCCGCCCTGCCACCCTGACCGCCGCGGTGGTGCCGGTGTGCGTCGGCTCTTCAGCCGCCTACGCGGCTCATGCCTGGAAGCCCCCGCGCGCCGTGGCGGCGCTGCTTGGCGCGTTGCTCCTGCAGCTCGGCGCAAATTTCGCCAACGACGTCTTCGACTTCGAAAGGGGCGCCGACACCTCGGAGCGATTGGGGCCGACTCGCGCCGTGCACGCCGGCCTTTTGCGGGCGGAAGAGGTGCGCGCGGCCTTGTATGGGGTGTTCGGCTTGGCGGTGCTGGTTGGCGGTTATCTCGCGCTTGCGGCTGGCCCTTGGATCGTCCTCATCGGGATACTGTCCATCGTTTGCGCACTGGCGTACACCGCCGGCCCCTATCCACTCGGTTATCACGGCTTGGGCGATGTGTTGGTGATGATCTTTTTCGGATTCGTGGGCGTGTGCGCGACGGCGTTCGTGCAAGCCGGGTTCGTTCCCATTTTAGCCTGGTGGGGGGCAATTCCGGTGGGAAGTCTGGCCACCGCCATGTTGGTGGTCAATAACCTACGGGATCGAGACACGGATCGGCGGGCGGGCAAACGCACCCTTGCAGTACTTTTGGGCCCGCGCGCGGCAATTGCCGAATACGCTGGATTGATGACGGTCGCGTATTTGGTGCCGCTTCTAATAGTAGCTCGCGGGCTGAGTCAGCGATGGGCCTTGCT
>DASXTY010000522.1:0-8550 GCA_036505155.1 Polyangiaceae bacterium
GGTGGAATGTAATAGACCTTTGCCGTGAGCTTGCCGTTGTACACGCTACGAAACGCGGAACCGCCGTACACGGTGACGACACCTTGGTCTTTGACTCCGTAATTGTCCCCCAGGCCGTTCAAAGCTTGGCTCGGCAAGCTCAAGCCCGGTCCAGTGTCTCTGGCGCCCGTCGCCGTGTCGGGCGCGGCGCTGACACTGCGCATAACGGCGCGTTTCATCATAGTAGTCATGGAGACCGGCTTCTGGACCGGTGGGGGCGGTTTTACGGTCTCGGGTTTGATGGTCTTGACAACGGGCGCTTGGAAATTGGCATCACCGCGTTCGCCGAGTGCGCCAATTGCCTTCACCGTGTCGTTTTGTTCAGGCTCGGCGACCGGCGTCTGCTCCATGTTGTTTCGCGCCACCGGCTGCGGCTCTTTTTCCGGTGGAGGCGGAGGAGGTGGCGGCTGTTCTTTGGGCGGCGTCTTTTGCTCGTCCATCATGATGTCGACCGGCGTTGCGTCGATGAGATCCTTGCCATGCGCCTTGAACGCGGTCAGTCCAAAAAAGAGGATGTGCAATACGGATGCGTAGAACAGATAATAGTTGAGACTTCCCGGCTCTAGCGTGTTGGCCTTGCGCCTTCGTATCTTCGAAACGGGTTGAGGTTTACTGAGACTCGAAGGTTTCTTTGCTGCCACGTCGTTGTCTTTCTATTTATCAGATCGTCATGGCGCTGACCAGCGGTTCCTGCCCGGCGGAAACCGCTCGATCCGGGGCGGAAAATCCCGACATGCGAATCGGTTTGCATTGGACGAAATCTGTTTCGAGTCGACGGGCGGGAGCCAGGCGATGTCACATCGGAAGCGAAGCGGCTTCTTTTACCAGCGAGCGCACCAGCGCGGCATTTGCTGCCGGAAAGTCGTACTGCCACAACGCGCCGGGCGCTATCCAAAGCACTTCCCGGGCACTGCGCGCCTCCGGAATTCCCCGCACCCAATCGCAATCGACTGGGTAGAGCCGCACCCGTCGGTCGGGATAGACATGGTCAATCGGGCTTCGGCGGGCCCGTGGGGAGCAAACTACACCTACCTCCTCCCACACTTCACGCGCAACACATACATCTACCTTCTCACCCGGCTCCAGCTTCCCCCCAGGAAATTCCCAAACGCCGGGAAGGTGTCCCTCTAATGGACGGCGCTGAATGAGGAGCTGCGCGTCCTTCCACACCAATGCGATGGCCACTTCGATGACCGCGTCCGCGTTAGTCATGGACCGAAAACCTTCGGGGTGAGCGCTCGCGCGATTCGGCGGTGCGCCGAGGGCATTGCGAGCCGCTCGAGCTCGCTCGGCAGGCACCAGCGGGCTGAAACTTCGCGGTGGGCGAGTTTTTTACCCGTTCTACGACAGACAAATGCCTCTAGCTTTATCCGGTACCGAGTCACGCTATGGGAAACCGTGATAATCCGGTCTTCTGCACGAGCCTTGAGCCCCACCGCGTCGCGCACCGCGCGCTCGGCGGCCTGTTCGGCGGTTTCCAGAGCGCCGACCTCACGACACGGGAACTGCCACATGCCCGCCCAACGCGGCGCGTCTTTCGGCAGCCGGATGACGAGCACCCGTTGAGCTGACGCCTCTCGCTTTACCAGCGCGGCGGCCATGTGCACGGCGGTGATGGGGGGGCGCTTTCGCCGCTCCGGGAGTGCCTCCGGTTCTCCCCGCTTCCGAGCTCTACAAAAGAACGCGAGCGGGCACGTCCCGCACACCGGTCGCCTCGGCTTGCACACGGTCGCTCCGAGCTCCATCAGCGCCTGATTGAAGTCACCGGGTCTCTTCGACGGAAGTAGCTCGCGGGCCAAAGTCCAGAGCCGCCCCTTGAGCGGCGCGCATCTGGGATCGCCGCGGAGCTCGAAAAGGCGGCAGAGCACGCGGGTGACGTTGGCGTCCACTGCGGGCTCCTTCTGATTGAACGCGATACTCGCAATCGCGCCCGCCGAATACGCCCCGAGTCCGGGAAGCGCGCGGAGCTGCTCGACGCTGGAAGGTAATCGTCCCGAATGTTTTTGGACCACGGCGCGCGCTGCGAGCCTCAACGCGCGCGCTCGCGAATAATAACCGAGACCCTGCCACAGGTGCAGCACGGTAGGCTCGCCGGCGCGCGCCAGAGCACGCACATCCGGCAATCGCTGCATCCACCGCCCATAATATTCGGTTACCGTCGCCGCCTGTGTCTGCTGCAGCATGACTTCGCTCACCCAGACCGCATACGGATCACGGGTGCGGCGCCAGGGAAGGTCGCGCCGGCTCGTTTCATACCAACCGAGCAGTGCCTCCGCCATAGCTCGCGCACGGCCTGGCTCAGGCAGGTCGTTTGCACTCATGCGGCCGGAGTTTTGCACTTATGCGGCCGGAGTGTAGTCATCACGAAACTTGTGCCCGCCCCTTGTCTGCCGGCGACGAGCCGTGAGAGCATCATTATCACGTGATGAGCGGCGAGCGAGTATTCCATCTGGAGGCGATCCGAACCGACGGCTGGTTCGAGCGCATCGGCGAGGGGATCGGCAGTTTTCAGGCGCTGTGCGACATCATTGGCCCGCGGTTTTTTGCCTTTGCAATGATCACGGGCGCCCGCATCACCTCGCTCACGGTCGACCGTCGCACCCCCGACAACACGCTGGTCGACTTCGTGGTGGGAGCGGGCGAGCCCGAGATTCCCGAGCGCGATACGCACCGGTTGACGCTAGCGGACTTTCGCCGTCGCCTGGTGAGCGCCCTCATCACCGAGGAGCCAACCGGCCCGCCGCCCGAGCGCCCCACGGACACGGCGGCATTGCAGTTTCATGTGGGGGTCCGCTATTTGCTGCTCGCGCCGCTTTACGGCTATAGCCTCCGCGAGCTCCATATTGACGCGACCGGGTCGCGCATCACCCTGCTGCACGACGGCGTGGAGGAGACGCATCTGCTGCCCGCATTTCGAACGCGGCTGCGCGCGCACGTGCGGGAGGAGCTGGAGCGTATCACTCGCGCAAGCGGGCGCGGCACCATCGAGCTCAGTCGCGTGGCTGAAGCGCAGGAGGCAGCAGACAGCGGCGCGCACCTTCGGGTCCTGGAGTTATTGGGGGCCTGGCCGGCTCCGCTTGCCATCTTTTTGAGGACGCCCGAAGGGCAAGCGCTAAACCCGGAAATGCGCGCGCTCATCGCCAATGGATTGGCGCTCTTGGGAACGTCCTGTATTGCGCTGGGCGAAGTGGAAAAGGGGCAGGAAGTGTTGCGGCTCGCGGTTCAATACGCGGGAGACGGCGCAGCTGCCGGAGGGATCTACGCCCGCCTGGGCGAGTCGCTCTACGACGCCGGTCGGTCGGGAGAAGCGATTGCGCTCTTGCGGCGCGCTGCCAATTTGGGAGCACCGGGGAATCGGATTTGGCCCAAGCTCGCTCAGGCACTGGTCGACCGCGGGCGCTTGGTGGCTGCTTTCGCCGCAATTCTCGAGGCCAAAGATGCCGGAGTTGACGAGTCGGTATTGGCGCCGGTCATGATCGCAGTGGAATCCCGGCTCGACGGGGTGCTGGCTGCGTGGCGAAAGCTGGTGGGTCAGGGCAAAAAAACCAATGGTCCGAAAAACCCGGGCCCGTCGGAGGTGAAGCCCGGCCCCGCAAAAACCGAGGGGGTGAAGAAGGAAGGACCGGCGGACAGCGAAAAATACTCCGACCGGCGGAGCTAGTGCCGCGATTCCATGGAAAGGATGGGTGCTTCGCACGCGCGGCTCGGCCGCGCATCGCGCACTAGCCAAATCAGCTTGGATTGACACGCCGGAGGCCAGGAGGCTAAATCCGAACCGGCTTTTTCCGAAGTTCTGCGGCAGGCTCCTGGCGCGGCTCCGGTCGGCCTCGTGTCGTGTTCTGGCTCTACCTGCCCCTATTCATCATGTTCCTCGTGGCGGCCGCCATTTGCGCAGGTATGTTCCTCGGCGGGCAGCTGTTGGGCCCCAAAAACCCGACCCCTGAAAAGCTGATGCCGTACGAATGCGGAAACGACACCCAGGGGGCCGGTGGCGTCCGCATGAGCGTCAAGTTCTATCTTACCGCGATCCTGTTCGTGGTCTTCGATGTCGAGGTGGTTTTCATTTACCCCTGGGCCGTGCTGTTCAAAGGGCTCGGCTGGTATGGCTTTGCCAGCATGGTGGTGTTCATCGCCGCTCTCTTGATCGCGCTGGTGTACTGCTGGAAGAAAGGAGCCCTCGAATGGGAGAGCTGAGCGTTCCCGGCCGAGGGCCGGCGGAGCCCGGGTCCAGCCGTGCTCTGGAGACGGGGCAGGGGCATGGTTTTGCGACCACGCGGCTCGAAGACTTGCTGGCCTGGGCTCGAAAGTATTCGCTCTTCATGTACCCGTTCGTGACCGCCTGCTGCGGCATGGAGTTCATGGCGGTGTCCAGCCCGCGTTACGACTTTTCCCGTTTTGGCTCGGAGGCGCCGCGGTTCTCGCCTCGTCAATCCGACCTTTTGTGGGTGGTGGGCACGATTGTGCAGCGACAAGCGCCCATTCTAAAGCGCATTTACGAGCAGATGGCAGACCCCAAGTGGGTGCTGGCGTTTGGCACCTGCGCTTCCTGCGGCGGCTTTTACGATAACTACGCTTGCGTCGCCGGAGTGGACAAGATCATTCCCTGTGACGTGTACGTTCCCGGCTGCCCGCCGCGTCCGGAAGCAGTCCTGGATGGATTGATGTTGTTGCAGGACAAGATTCAGAGCGGCGATAGCCGCCCGCGGGTGGTCAAGCCGCGCCTTGATCCGGTTGCCGACCCCCGCCTCGGAATTGTGCAGCTGAGGAGCTCGCGTCACTCCGTGTGAGAGCCGGCGAGATGCCGCGAGCCTGAAACCATGTCGAAGCGCTTGGTAGAGCTCATCCAGAGCCGGTTTCCACGAGCCGTGCTCGCGGCGCACTCTCAGTTCGGCGACGACACCGCGGTGATCGATCCGGCGAACTGGAAAGAAGTGGCGCGGTTCCTGCGCGATTCTGCGGAAACCGACATGAACATGCTCAGCGACCTGACCGCGGTCGACTTCCCGGATCGCGAGCCCCGCTTCGATATCGTCGCGCACCTGTATTCCTTGTCCAAGGGACACCGCCTGCGGCTCAAGACTCAGGTGGGGGACGGCGAGGGCAACGGCGCGGAAGTCGAGACCCTTTCGGACCTCTGGGCGAGCGCGAACTGGGCGGAGCGCGAATGTTTCGACATGTTCGGAGTCACTTTTCGCGGGCACCCCGATCTGCGGCGGATTCTTATGTACCCTGAATTCGAAGGGTATCCGCTGCGTAGAGATTACGACGCGGGCCACATTCAGCCGCTGGTGCCGTATCGTGAAATCTCGGGCATCGAAAAGCTGCCGCCGTTCGGCACCGATGAAGGGATGTCCTTCGGCCGCCAGTCGCATGCCGGGTTGTCGGAGGACGAAGCGGCCACTAGCAACGACGAAACTCGGGTGCGTTGATGGAACCGTTGGAGCTTAGCGAATCCGAGTTAGAGCTTCCGTCCGAGCCGATGTTGCTCAATGTCGGCCCGTCGCACCCTGCCATGCACGGCACCGTGCGGGTCGTGATGGAGCTCAGCGGGGAATCCATCGTTCACGCGGATGTACAGGTGGGATATCTGCACCGGGGCTTCGAGAAAATGTGCGAGCGCGGCACCTGGACTCAGGTCTACCCCTACGTCGACCGGTGTAACTATGTCTCCCCCATGCTAAACAACGTGGGATTTTCGCTGGCCTGCGAAAAAATGCTGGGGGTCACCGTGCCAGAGCGCTGCCAATGGTACCGGATGATCTTGGGAGAACTGGCGCGGATCAGCGATCATCTCACTTGCGTCGGCGCCATGGCCATGGAGCTCGGCGCCTTTACGCCGTTCTTGTGGATGCTCAAGGGGCGCGAGATGATCTGGGACATTTTGGAGGAGGAAACCGGCGCCCGTCTGACACACAGCTTCGGCCGGGTCGGCGGAATGGCGGCTCCGCCGACCCCCGGCCTAAAAGCCCAAGTATCGGCGGCGGTCCAGCACATCCTCGGTATCGTGGACGAGGTGGAGAAGCTGCTTTACGGCAATCGAATCTTTTTGGACCGGCTGGAAGGCGTAGGGGTGATGAGCGCCGAAGAGGCGATTTCATTGGGCTGGACGGGCCCGTGCCTGCGCGCGAGCGGTGTCCCCTACGACGTCAGAAAATCGCATCCCTATTCGAAATACGACGAAGTAGAATTCGAGGTCCCGGTGGGCGAGCACGGAGATTGTCTGGATCGATTCATGGTGCGCATCGAAGAGATCAAGCAGAGCGCGCGCATTCTCCGGCAAGCCAGCGAACGCATGGCGGACGAGGGCCCGGTGAACATCCAAGATCCCCGAGTGGTGCTGCCTCCGAAGGAGGAAGTGTACACCACCATCGAAGGAACCATTCAGCACTTCAAACTGGTCATGGAAGGGTTGAAGCTCCCCGCGGGAGAGGTGTATTCGTATACCGAGGCGGGGAACGGCGAGCTCAGCTTCTACCTGGTGAGCGATGGAAGTGGCACGCCGTATCGCGTGCGCATCCGTCCGCCTTGTTTTTACATCACCAGCGGTCTGGAACGCGTGATTACCGGTCAGATGATGGCCGATGTGGTGCCCTGTTTTGGTTCGTTGAATATGATCGGAGGCGAGTGCGATCGTTAATGTCCCGCCCGCCCACCCCCACCGGAATCCTCCTCGAGGGGCTCGCCGCCCCTCGAGCTCCCCGACGCGATTCGCTGCGCTCATCGCGGGCTCGCATTCGCTCGCAAGGTCTGGTGAACTGAGCGTCGAGCCCCCGAATCTCGAACTAGAGTTTCTCATGCCCACTTTTAAGCTAGACGACCGCGATATTCCCTTCGAGCCGGGCGACACCGTCATCCGAGCGGCTCATCGCGCCGGCATCGATGTGCCGCATTACTGCTGGCATCCGGGCCTGAGCGTCGCGGCGAACTGCCGCATGTGCCTGGTGGAGTTGCTTCCGCCTCCGGGGCGCCCGGCGTTGATGCTGGATGTCTTGAACTGGGATTCCGAAAAGCAGGACTACGTCGTCACCAAGAAGCCCAAACTGGTTCCCGCCTGCCAGCAGCAGCTCTCCGATGGGATGCAGGTAAAGAGCCAGTCCAGCCCGCATGTGGCTCAAGCTCGGGCCGCGGTGCAGGAAATGTTGCTGTTGAACCATCCCGTCGACTGTCCCATTTGTGATCAGGCCGGTGAATGTCGGTTGCAGGACTACTGGCTCGAACACCAGGGCACCGAGAAGCGGATGCGCGACGAGCCAATCCACAAGCCCAAGGCGGTGGTGTTCGGTCCGACCATCGTGTATGACGCCGAGCGCTGCATCTTGTGCACGCGTTGCATACGGGTGTGCGACGAGTTGGCCAAAGATAGCGTGCTGAGCATCCGTGAACGCAGCAACCTGGGCGAAATCGTGGTGAGCCCCGGTCGCCAGCTCGACCATCCCTACACGTTGATGACCGAATATGTGTGTCCGGTGGGAGCGCTCACCGCGATTGACTTCCGGTTCAAGGCTCGGGTTTGGTTCTTGCGCTCGGCCCGCACGGTGTGCGTCGGGTGTGCCACCGGATGTAATTCATTTACCGATTACGACCCGCGTTATCAAAAGGTGTATCGTTACCGGCCCCGCGAAAATCTCGAGGTGAACCGTTACTGGATGTGCGACGAGGGCATGCTCGATTACCGGCGCATCCACGAAAATCGAGTGCTCCAGGCGAGAGTGGACGGGGAGGTGACCACGCGCAAAGCGGCCCTGGAAAAGGCGGCAAGCCTGCTAAAGGGCGCTGAACCCGAAAGACTGGCGGTGGTGCTCAGCGCGCAGCATTCGAACGAAGACAATTTCGCGCTGGTGGCGCTCGGCCGAGAGCTCAAGGTAAACCAGTTCTTTTTGAGCGCGAGGCCCAACGGCGCTGGCGACCAGATCTTGCGCCACGTGGACAAGAACCCGAATATCGCCGGGGTCAGCGCCATCTTGAGCCGGGCTCCCGGCCGGTTCGCGGATTTGGTGAAGGCCCTCACCGAGCGGAAGTTCACCCATGTTTTGGCGCTCGGCTCGGCGGTGGGCGAGGCGGAGCAGGCGAGCGTTCTCCGGAGCACCAAAAACTTGGTGGTGTTCGCGACCCATTTGGGCCCGTTGGTCGAGCACGCGGCGGTTGTGCTTCCAGCGAGCAGCTGGGCCGAAGGCGATGGAACCTTCGTCAACGCCAAGGGCAAGGCGCAGTTGAGCGCAAAGGCGATTTCACCGCAGGGCGACTCGCGCCCAGCCTGGGAGCTCATCGCTGTGCTCGGCAGGGCGCTCGGGCGCGCGACACCCTGGACCAAGCTCGGAGAGCTCCGCGCCGCAATTCCACCGAAGGCCAATCCGCTTTCGGTGCGAGCGGGAGCCAGTGCATGACGCTGACGGTTCAAGTCCTGGTCTTGGCTCTAAAAGCGTTCTTGGTAGTGATGTTCGCTCTGAATGTCGCGGTGGTGCTCACCTGGGCCGACCGGCGACAAGGTGCGATGATCCAAGATCGCGTGGG
>DASXTY010000523.1:0-2230 GCA_036505155.1 Polyangiaceae bacterium
TGGCAGGGTTTGTACCGGCAGCATACTCTGAGCAGGCTGCCGGGCAAAAAGCGGTGCGGCTCAAATCAGCATAAATCACGCTGTAAGTGGCAAATCACAGTCCTGGTGTCGGGCGCGGGGTAAACGCCCCCCAAGTTGGCCAGACGTCCCGATGTTCCACGCTTCTACTCTTGCGGGTCGCTCCGGAAGTGAGCATTACCATTGGCATGGGGTGCACTCCCTGTGGACCCGGCGGTAAGCACGTCCTCGTTGTCGAGGACGACATGGACATTCGCGAAACGCTGCGCGAGGTGTTGCAGGCCGAGGGGTATTCGGTCGAAACCGCTTGTAATGGTAGGGAAGCGTTGGATGTCTTGTCCAACCAGCACCGGCCGTGCGTGATTTTTCTGGACCTGATGATGCCGGTAATGAGCGGCCCGGAGCTCCTCGAAGTGCTGCAGCACGACGGTGAGGCCAAAACCATTCCCGTGGTGATCGTGTCGGCTTATTGCGACTATATCGAAAGCGCCAACGGCGTCGCAGAAGTGATTCCGAAGCCGATGCGGTTGAGTCAGGTGTTGCGATCAGCTCACCGGTTTTGCGATTAGATCTAAACCGGCTACTCGACCACCAGTCGGTTACATTCCCGTTTGATGTCGAAATGCAAGTGGTTATTGTGCGCGATGTCGTAGTTCGGCGTCAGGATATGGTGAAAAAGCCCCCGTCGCGCGACATCGCAAACGATATTGCGTAGCGCTATCGCTTGATCGGTGGGTGGAGTAACTGCGCTTTCGGGCCCGCAAACTGGAGCGTGAAGGGTTCCCTCCCAGTCGGTTTCCACGATGAGCGACCGACCGCCGTCGAGCTCGAGGGCGGTGAGATCCATCGCCAACCCATACGCGTGCTGACTGGGTTTGGATTTCCCAGGTAGGTGGGCATGCGGACGGTACAAGTTGTCGATGCGCACTTTGACCACGTGGTGCTGCTCCAGGACCTTCGCGAGCTCATCCAGTACCAGGGCCAGTCTGCAGTCGAGTTTGCCGTAGACGCTGCGCGCGCCGGGGGCAAGGAATTGAACCCCGTGCAGAGGACCCGTGATCCGAACCGGGTCGGAAACGCCCCCGGAGTTACCGAGTGGCATGTGTTCAGCCGAGACGGCGCGGCGGCTCAGCTCCGCTTTGCATTCAGCGGGCGACAAGTTCGCGAAGCGGCTCGCCGACGACCCGAGCGCACTGCTCAGCGCGGCAACCGGGGCCTGGAACGGGAAGCTTGCGTCCGAGCGGGCCTCCGTCTCCGCGGGAATGGACGGTATCGAACGCGCTCCTAACTGCCCTTCAGGTGGAGCTTGCGAGGGCCTCTCGGGCAGCGCTAAAAGTGCCGGCGGCTGGGAAGCCTGTTGAGCGCAGGCGTTCAGGGCAGCCGGCGATGCGGGCAGGGTTGGCCATAAAAGCCCCAACGCCGCAGCCTTCATGCGCCGCTCTCCGAAAATCAGCACCGGCTCACGGTAGCGAACTCCGCTCGTCACGGCCACAAACTCGACGACGCCCCGCACAGCCGCCCACCCTCCCATGGGCTCAAGGTGTCGTGGTGAAGCTCTGCTCGCGAAGCTGGTACAGGGTCATTGAGCTGTCCCGCACCAGTGCCGGATCCGCAACGCCCGGGCGCCCGCGTTTGAGAGTCACTTTCGCGGTGCAAGTCCCCGGCATCTGGCTGTCGACTGGCTGGAGCTTGTTCGCGGGAAGCGTGGCGGTGCCGGGATCCCCGGTGATGCTGATGCTGGTGCCGCCCATTATGCAGTCGCCTTGCACCACCATATACATGGTGTCCGCAGTGCCCGAAGGCGACCAGGTGATGGTTACCGGTTCGGTGCGCAAAAATGACGTTTTCGACAAAGCTCCTAGGTCAAACGGAGCGGGCAGCGTGCCCTTGCTGTTCGGCGCATCGGTATCCGAGGTACGATCCAGGCTGACCACAAATTCCGCGTCTTTTGCCCCAACCTCGAAGGTGTTCGAATACGTGGGCCCGCCGACCAGCTGCTTTTTCACCCCCCCAGCGGTGGCGAAAAGCTGGTCGCCACCGGAGAGCTTCACCGTATTGAATGGGTCGTTGTCGCCACCCGGATACATCGTGACTTCCACCTTGGAAGCCGTCTGGCTGGTGGCGGTAACGCTCATCTCCGCATCGATGCCGCTGGTCTTGAGGTCCGAAGAATTCGTGGTTTGACAGGCCATCAAGAGCGCCGCCCCCCCGA
>DASXTY010000524.1:0-2469 GCA_036505155.1 Polyangiaceae bacterium
CCCGCGCGCGGAGTCAGCCGCGGCCAGTCGCGAAGCGCTTGTTTGGTGATACCCCGACCGGCGGCAAGCTCGGCAACCAATTCGCCCGGTTGGTCGGCGACGATGCATCCAGCACCCGTCATCTCATCGGCGCCGTCCAGCTTGACGCCCACGGCGCGACCGTGCTCGACCACGATGTTTTCCACACGCCGATCCAAACCTAGGTGACCGCCGTGCGCCTCGATTCGGTCCATTAGAAACTCCGCCAGGTCGTCTTCGCCCCGCTTGAGCATTTGAATCCCGCGCGTCCAGGAGCCGTGCAATCGGGCCAATGCGAACATTGGCAGCTCTGCTCCGGGAACCGCAAGGTCGGTGCCAAAAGCCGCCGGCAGAAGGGTCAGGATTCGATAAGGATGACCCGCGGGAAATTTCGCCAGCAGATCCTGCTCGGAACCGGAAAGGTAGGGCAGCGACGCCGCTGCCCGGCCTGTCTCCAGCCGCTCCCAGAGCCGTCCGGGAGGCCAGACCAGGTCTTTTTCGAATGCGGCATCGGCCGCTCGATTCACCTTCGCCAAGCCCGCGTAGAGCTCGTCCACCAACTGCCGCACCTCGGGGAACTCCCGGTCCACTTCCTGCGCGAACAGATCGACCACCGGTGGCACTTGCATGCGCTGCCCGCTCGACAAAAAGCAGAACATGGGGTCCAGCGCCTCGGTGCGCCGGCGAAATCGAGGAATCTGGGCCAGCTCCCGCAGCACACGCTGCCAGGCTGGCGAGGAGCCGGCCAGCAATGTGAAAGGCCGGCGGCACAACACGTGCCCCTCGAAGCGGTACGATGCAGGGCGCTGCCCGTGACCGAGCAAAAGCACTCGAAAATCACGCCGAGCGAGCAGCGCAGCCGCGGTGAGCGCTCCCAGCGAGCGGCCGAGCACGATACAATCATAGTGCCGCGGGGTCACGACGCCCGCACGCTCACCAAAGGGCGCAAGTTTGCGCGTGCGATCACCTGGACGCGGTCTGCGGCCAGCGCTTGGAGCACTTGCACCAAGAGCGCATGCTCCTCGACCAGGATTCTTTGTCGCAACGAGGATTCGTCGTCGTCATCGTGAACCGGCACCGCACGCTGCGCAATGATGGGCCCGCTGTCCACGGCTTCGTCAACAAAGTGCACCGTGCATCCGCTCACCTTCACACCGTGCTCCAGGGCGCGGCGCTGCGCGTTTACGCCGGGAAACGCCGGCAATAGCGCCGGGTGGATATTGATGATGCGACCTGCAAACGTGGCGAGGAACTCGGTCGAAAGCAGTCGCATGAAACCCGCCAGCACCACCCATTCGACTTTGGCTTCGCGAAAAGCCGTGACCAGCGCTCGGTCAAACTCCTCGCGGGTCGCATACCCGCGGTGCGAAATCGCGCGCGCCGGGACGCCTGCCTTGCTTGCGCGTTCGAGAGCCGGCGCTTGCTCGATGTTCGAGATCACGAGCCGCACTTCGGCGTCGAGGTCGCGACGCGCGACTGCATCCAGAATGGCACCCAGATTAGTACCGGTACCCGAAACCAAAATGCCCAAGCGGAGCCGCGCCACTACACCAACTCAACCCGAGCAGGAGCATCGTGCATTTCTTTTACGACTTCGCCCATGACCCAGGCCCGTTCGCCGGCATGGGACAGTGCGGCCAGCGCTTGATCAACCAGGGCGTGATCGATAGTTGCAATCATGCCCACGCCTAGGTTGAAGGTGCGCAGCATCTCGGAGTCTGCGACCGGTCCGCCGGAAGCGATGAGCTTGAAAATTGCGGGCTGCTCATGGTCCAAGCGCACCCGGGCAACAGAGCCTCGGGGTAGGACTCTGGGCAAATTACCGGGAATTCCTCCCCCCGTAATGTGACAAAGGGCGTGCAACCCTTGACCGATTGCAGCGCCCAGCGCTCTCAACGCACGCGTGTAGATTTTCGTGGGGACCAGCAAAGCCTCAGCCAGCGATGTGCCGAGCTCGTCCACCTGCTGGTCGAGCCGTAGACCCAACTCCGTCAGCAGCACGCGCTGAGCCAACGAATATCCGTTGGAATGCAGTCCGCTGGACCCGAGGGCGATGAGCCGGTCGCCTGTCACCACTCGCGCGGGACCGAGCACCTTGTTCCGGGAGACCACCCCTACGGCAAAGCCGGCAATGTCGTATTCACCGGGAGGGTACATACCGGGATGCTCCGCAGTTTCTCCGCCGAGCAGTGCGCAGCCGGCGATTTTGCAGCCGTCAGCAATGCCCGAAACCACCCTCTCTGCAATGTCCACCTCGAGCCGGCCGCATACGAAATAATCTAGGAAAAAAAGCGGCCGCGCACCGGTGGTCAGCAAGTCGTTCACGCACATCGCGACTAGGTCTTGTCCAATCGTCTCGTGCCGCCCGGTTAGAAACGCCACTTTGATCTTGGTTCCCACTCCGTCGGCTCCGCTCACCAGCAAAGGATCGTCGATATCCGGGGGTAAGCT
>DASXTY010000525.1:0-3481 GCA_036505155.1 Polyangiaceae bacterium
CTGCGAGAAGAGCTTCAAATTCGGACGGAAGAACGAGCCTCGGTAGACGGCGGGCTCGCGCATTCCAAGCTGACCCATGATGTCGCGGGTGACCTCGTCGGTGGCGGTGGCCGTGAGTGCAAGCACAGGTGCGCCCGCAAAACGTCCCTTGAGCCCGCGCAAGTTGCGGTATGCGGGCCGAAAATCGTGGCCCCACTGGCTGATGCAGTGCGCTTCATCCACCGCGATCAGATGCAGCGCCAGGCCGGAATTCGCTTCGCGAATTTTGCTAGTGTGCTGACCATTATCAATGCGATCTACGGACTCAGCACACTAGCACGGGTATGTAATGCTCCAGGAGAAGACCCTCGCCAAAATCATTCCAGCAACGCCAAGAGGTCGTCTCGGGTAATGCCGCCCGCGTGGTCCGCGTCGCCCAGCGCCGCTTCGAAAAGCGCGCGCTTCTTTTCCTGTAGGGCGAGGATGCGCTCTTCGACGGTGTCCTTCGAGACCATGCGATAGACCATGACCGGGCGATCCTGGCCAATGCGATGGGCTCGGTCGGCGGCTTGATCTTCCACTGCCGGGTTCCACCACGGATCGAGCAAAAAAACGTGATCGGCTGCGGTGAGATTGAGTCCTATGCCGCCTGCTTTCAGCGAAATCAAGAGGACGGGCGGCCCAGCGTCCGCTTGAAAAGCCCCGACCACTGCCGCCCGGTCTTGGGTTGAGCCGTCCAGGCGCGTAAAGGATATTTTTGCCGCGTCGAGGTGAGGCTCGACCAGGTCGAGCAGCGAAGTCCATTGAGAAAACACCAGGGCCTTGTGGCCATCGGAGGCAGCCTCCTCAAGCGCTTCCAGCAATCGTTCGATCTTGGAGGAGCCCTCGGCGTGCTGTCCCGGCACCAAGCTCGGATGACAAGCCGCCTGTCGCAACCGCAAGAGCGCTTCCAGGGCTTGGAGCACGCCGCCGCCGTGCGCCACCAGCTCGCTCACTTGCTTTTTAGTCGCCGCCCGCACGGCGTCGTACACGATGCGCTCGGCCGGTTCGAGCTCGACGTGGAGCACCGTTTCGCTGCGCGGAGGCAACTCCGGGAGCACCTCGCGTTTCATGCGCCGGAGCACGAAGGGACGAACTCGGGCGCGCAAACGCGAAGCCGCACCGCCGTCGCCCGCTGCAATCGGCTCGGCGTAGCGCTGGTGGAAGTCCGACAGCCCACCGAGCAGCCCCGGGTTTGCAAAATGCATGATGCTCCAGAGCTCTTCCAGACGGTTTTCCACCGGGGTGCCGGTGAGCGCCAGCCGAAATCGCCCGCTGAGCCGGAACGCCGCGCGCGCCGTCTGACTGTGTGGGTTCTTGATGGCCTGTGCCTCGTCGAGAACCACCGCATTCCAGCTCTCTCGAGCGAACAGTTCCGCGTCCATGCGAAGCAGCGCGTACGTGGTCAGTGTGAGGTCGGCTTTGGGATCCAGCTCGCGTTGGGCGCCGTGGTAAATGGAGGTTTTTAGCGCCGGGCGGAATCGCACGGTCTCGTCGGCCCAGTTGTAGACCACGCTCTTGGGACAAACGATGAGCGCTCGGCCACCGAGGACACAGAGCGTCTGGAGCGTCTTGCCGAGCCCCATATCGTCGGCGAGCACGGCTCCCAGCTCTGCGTTGCGCAAGAAGCCCAGCCAATCGACGCCCAGCTTCTGGTAATTGCGCAGGTCGGCGGTGAGACCCGGCGGAAGCGGAAACTGCGGGATTCGATCGAATCCTTGTAGCAGAGGCGTCAGTTTTTCCAAGCCCAGGGGCTTGGGCAGATCCAGAGCGTCGCAGAGTGCGCCGAGCTCCGGTAACATCGCGGTGGGAAGTTTCTGGTTCTGGTCGCGCGCCGCCAGTAAGTCAGCCACGCGATGACCGTGCTCGCTGAGCCAAGCAGCGGGGAGCTGCGCCCACCCGCCGCCTTGTAGCGGAACCAGCTCGAGCCCTTCGCGCCATGCGCTAATCACTGCACCTGCGTCGGCTCGCATCCCCTGCGTGCTCCCGTTCCCCGCGGGTGCGCCTTCGAACACGACATCGAAGCGCGCGCCGTCAAGCTCGACGCGGGGGCGCAACACGAGCTGGTCGAAGAGCCTCGATCGGCTCCTTTCCCCGAGGCGACGCTCCCACTGTTGAAGCTCGTGCGCGAAACGGATGGCATCCGAGCCATCGAAATCTACGCGGCGTCCGGGAACCAGGTTGAGCTCGTCGCGGAGGCGTTGGATCAGCTTGCGCTCTTGATCGAGCCGGCGCACCGGGACTGCATTGCCGAGCGCCACCACCGCGTCGGCATCGATCCGGGCAATCGCCGGGTCGCCGTACACGAGCAGCGGCAGCACCGAAAGCGTGTGCCCGTGGTGCGACAGGTCCATGGCAATGCGCGGGCGAGCTTGGGAGTTTTTCTGCGAAAGCTTCCTAGTGGCGATGTGCACGGGAAGCCTCTGCTCGAGCTCAGGGAGCACCAGAGTCACAAGCTCGGTCTCTTGTGCGGCGCTAAAACTTCGCGCCAAAGGCAGACGCTCGAGGAGGTAGCCGGTCGTCTGAACCTCCCCGAGCGGGCGGATGAGGTCGCCTAAGCGCGCTACCCCCATGGCGACGACCTCGCTCACCTCGGGATCTCTTTCTATGCGCAAGAGGTAGCCGCCGCGCGCATCGTCCTCGATGACAGCGCGCGGGAGCACTCGCTCACCGGAGACTCTCACCTTGGTCCCCTCGAGCGTAACCTCCGACGACCCGGAAAGGGCCGCGAACAGCTCCGGCAACCGTTCGGTGGAAATCGCTTTCCCTTGATGCGCCGTCACCATGCGATCGATGAGCAGGTCGTCGTGCGTCGGCACCAGCCCTGCGCCCAGCCGGCCGCGCGCGAGGTCCGAAGCCAGGCTGCCCTGAAACGGTTCCTCACGACCATCTGGGCGGACGACGAAGCGCGTGAGGCTGAGCCGACGATCTTTCTTTTCCAAACGGTAGCAGAGCCGAGCCCCCTTCCGCGCAGACGCGGCGGCGAGCTCGTCTGTGCTTTCGGAAGCGCTGACAGACAGAATCGCGGCGGCCGCGACGTGAGCGCAGGGATCCACCCTCGCACCGCAATCGCAGGTCCACTCGAGGTCTTCGAAATACAGGGTCACTGTGGGCGCGATGGCGTGTCCTGCCGCCCGCACGCGGAGGGTGGTTGCACCGCGCGTGGAAGACACCGGTGTCACCGCCTTCTCGCGTGCCAGCTTGACGCCCTGAGACCAGATCCCCGGTAGTGCTGCGCTGCGCACCGCGCTGAGCAATTCTTGCCTCCGGTCGGTTGACACTTAATGACTCTCGATGGTTTCCGGGGCTTGGTCCAGGATAGAGTGGCATCCTGCCCCATGGGGTAGCGCGGAAACCAGTAACTGTGCGGTTGCCACTACAAGAGCTCGCAACCACCCAGGTAGACGGCGCTGAACAGGGTGGTCGTGAATTGACTCATGTATCGTGGGACCTTGTCGGGTTA
>DASXTY010000526.1:0-14476 GCA_036505155.1 Polyangiaceae bacterium
TTATCGCGTCTCTACTGGTGGACCGCCGAATATGGTTTGGTGGGTAGCGTCAACAATTACAAGCTCTATGGTGCCGGGCTTCTTTCTTCGCTCTCAGAAAGCCACTTCTGCCATGAGCCTCGGGTTCGAAAGATCGCGCTCACCAAGGAATGCGTGGATGTAAGCTACGATATTACCCGCCCTCAGCCTCAGCTCTTTGTGGCGAAGGATTTCGAGCAGCTCAATCAAGTCCTGGACCAGGTCGAACCCGAGCTCGCGTATTGGGCGGGGGGCATGTACGCGGCCGGCGTGGCCACTCGAAGCCAAGAAGTGGCAACCGTGGAGCTAGACGGAGGAACCCAAGTCATCGGCATCGTGGACCAAGCGGCGGGAACCTCAGATGAACCCCGGTGGCTGGTGTTTCGGGGTCCGTGCGGCATCGGATCAAAGGACGGTTTGCTCGAGGGTTTTCGCCCAGAGCAGCGCTCGGAGGGTCTCATTGTTCCATTAGGCCGGTTAGCCGACGGCACCAGCTTGGCTGGGCTCTCCGAACCAGAGCTTCGAAAGCGGCTGGTCGGTGCGGACGGGAGGGTAAGCTTGCGGTATCGATCGGGCCTCGAGCTCACTGCAGACTATCGGCGCGCGGTGCTGGATGCGCAAAGAAAGGTCATCCTCGTCTCGCTCGGAAGCGGCGTTCTCACCCACAACCAAGGGGAGCTTGCTCCTGCAAGCTTCGAGCGTTTCGACTTGGTGGTTGCAGAGCAACCTTTAAGAGCGCGCGCAGGCGCCGCGGATCCAATGTTTTTTTCTCCGACCGAGTTCTCGACAGAACAAGTTCCCCGGCCTCGCGAATTCGCCGGCTCAAAGCAACGGCTGCTTCGGCTGTACGAGCAGACCGACGAACTTGTCCACAAGGCCCTGGGCTCGCAAGCTCTCGGCGTTTTCGAAAACGTCTACCAGGAGCTGGCGCGTGCGTTTCCCGATGAATGGCTGCTGCGCTGGAACCTACTCGAAGGCTTGCTCAAGCTCGACCTGGGGGGCGGGCTTCGCGAAACCCTGCACCGTGAGCTGATGGAGCTCGAAATACGGTTCGATCACCGCGAGCCCATTGCTTCTGGCCTCCGCTATCTGGGGCTGCTCGCGGGGGGGTAGGGATCAGAGCAAGCCGTGGTAGCCGCGCTCGCCGTGATCGGTGAGGTCGAGCCCAGTCTCTTCGTCGTCCTCGGTGGGCCTGAGCCCGATGGTGGCTTTCAACGCGTAGCCGAGGATGGTCGTGCCAACGACTGCGAGAACCAGGGTGACCCCGATGGCCTTTAGCTGCTCCATCCACAAACTGTGCCCGACGATGCTCTTCAAGTTCGTGTCCAGGTTCGGGTTGACGCTTGCCGTGGCAAGGACCCCGGTAAGGAATGCGCCGAGCGTTCCGCCGACGGCGTGCACTCCGAAGGTATCGAGAGCGTCGTCGTAACCTAGGGCGTTCTTGAGCTTGGTACACGCCAGGAATGGAATCGCGCCCGCCAATACTCCAATGATCACGGCTCCCGTCGAATTGACGAAACCGGCCGCGGGTGTGATGACCACCAGCCCCGCCACGATCCCGGAGCAAAACCCCAAAATGGTGGGTTTGCCGCGGGAGATCCACTCGATCATGGGCCAGGTCAGACCCCCGATAGCGGCAGCCAGCGTGGTGGTCATGAAAGCGTTGGAGGACACCGCGTCCGCAGCAACGGCGCTGCCAGCATTGAAGCCGTACCAGCCGACCCAAAGCATGCCGGTGCCGATCATCGTGAGCACCATGCTGTGAGGTGCCAAGTTCTCCTGGCCGAAGCCCTTTCGCTTACCGACGATGAGCGCCAGCACCAACGCCGACCAACCGGACGACATGTGCACCACGGTGCCGCCGGCGAAGTCGATGGCCTTGATCTTGGCATTGGCATTCCACACCCCGTTCATCAACCCGTCGATCCCCCAAACCATGTGAGCGAGGGGGAAATATACAAGCAGCATCCAGCCCGCCATGAACAGCATCAGTGCGCTGTATTTCATGCGCTCGGCAATGGCGCCAACGATGAGCGCCGGAGTGATAATCGCGAACATGAGCTGATACATGGCAAACACGTTCTGTGACACCCAGCCGGCGTAATCCGCATTGGGTACCGAATCGACGCCTTTGAGGAGCGCGAATTTGGGCCCACCCAAAACGGGGCTCCCCGAGGCGAACGTGAAACTATATCCAATCGCCCACCAGAGCAGCGTCACCAGCCCCGCGATCCCCAGGCACTGCGCCATTACCGATAGTACGTTCTTGCTCCTAACCAGCCCGCCGTAGAACAAGGCGAGCCCGGGTAGAGTCATGAACAGCACCAACGCCGCACAGGCCATCATCCAGCCGTTATGGCCAGGGCCGGGCCCGGCGATCTTGGAGGTCGCCGCATCGGCGCGCGCGCCGTTGTTCACGTAGGCCTCCAGGTCGGCTACCCGCTTTTCCAGCTCTGCTGGGCTGGCCGCCGGGGCCGTAGTCTGGCCGGGCTGCGCCATCGCAGAAACTGGCGTGAAAATCAGGAGCAACCCAACCCACAAGATGGCAAACCGGAGCAACATGGGAACCTCACTACAGAAGCGGGACTGGCCGCAGAAATGCGGGCAGGACCTTCACGGCCGGGGCTGCTTGTAGCCAACGAATTGTTTCCGGAGTGCTTCGGTTTCTTTTCGTCCATGTCGCATATGTCCAAAATGTTTCTTGAATCGACCTTCAGCCAACGGCGGGTTGGCACCGAGAGGTGGGTGGACTGCCAACCACGGCATCAGGCGGCGCTTCGGCTGCGATCGGCTGGCGCATGCGATGGCAGCGCCTCCGAGGTCGCCAGGGCAACCGCCCGATACAATTCCGGGCTGCTCAACACGGCATCTCGAGCCTTGTCACGCCCTTGCCCCACGCTCTTGCCCGCAAACAAGAAGTGTGTCCCGTTCTTTTCGAGCACGCCGCAGGCCAACGCAACCTCAACCAGGTCGGCTCCGGCGTCAATCCCCATTCCCCACTTAATGTCGAACTCGGCCTCTCCGAAAGGCGGCGCGCATTTGTTCTTCACCACCCTGACCCGGGTTCGGTTGCCGATCACCGTTTCCCCGGCACTCACTTTACCGATGCGACGGACGTCGAGTCGGACGCTCGAGAAAAACTTGAGCGCAGTGCCACCGGGAGTGGTTTCCGGATTGCCAAACACCACCCCGATCTTCTGACGCAGCTGATTGATGAAAATGATGGTGGTTTTGGTCTTGTGGCACACCGCGGTCAGCTTGCGGAGCGCCTGACTCATGAGACGCGCCTGCAGACCCATGTGCGCGTCGCCCATATCCCCATCCACCTCGGCCTTGGGCACCAGCGCGGCAACCGAGTCGATGACGATGAGGTCCAGCGCACCCGATCGAGTGAGCATTTCGGTGATGTCCAGAGCTTGCTCCCCGAAATCCGGCTGTGACACCAAGAGCGCATCCGGGTCAATACCGATGGAGCGCGCGTAGCGCAGGTCGAAAGCGTGTTCCGCATCCACGAAAGCTGCAACACCGCCGGAAGCTTGCACCTGGGCAATCGCATGCAGCGTGAGCGTGGTCTTGCCGCTCGACTCCGGCCCGAAGATCTCCACCACTCGACCGCGTGGATAGCCGCCAATCACCAGCGCCTCGTCCAGCGCCAGAGAACCGCTGCGGATGACGGCGACGCGCTCGGCGTTGTCGTGGCCCAGACGCATGACCGCACCGCGCCCAAAGACTTTTTCGATTTCCCCGACCACCGTGCTCACCGCCGTTTGCTTTTCAGAAATCTGTTTGCTCATGACGTTCTCCGTAAAGTGCTTGGTTGAAGCGCTGGCGCCCGGGCCCGCCGAGCGAACGCGCTTCCAGCGGTAAGAGCAAACGCCATGCCCGCGCTATTTTCGCCCCGGGACGCCCGATCGCACACGGGAGCCCTGGCCGCCAGCTGGCAGGTGTCGGCCACTCGCCAGGTGCCGGTCGCGCGCTTTCGAGTGGTTAGGGCTTCTCTTGTCGAGACTTACCGAGCACAAGCAGGGTTCCGAGAGAATCGGTTACCCTGCTGACACCGCACCGCACCGCGGATTTCAGGGAAGATAACCCACCACTTCCCCGTTCTGGGGGAAGGTAAAGGTGATGAGCGGCGTGCAGTTCACCACAGTCGAGGGTGTGCAGCCCCCAGCGGACACCGTGGCTGCAGTCGGAGCGCACATCTTGGCGGTATAGGTTCCCGTCGGCAAACACCTGGTCTTAGTGCAGGCGGTCCCGCCGCACGTTCCCGGGCCGAACCCGGTGCCGTCCCATGTGAAAGACAAACCGGTTGCGTTCAAGATTTGATTCGCGCAGGTAGGCCCAGGGCATCCGCTTGGCTGACAAGTATTGCAGTCCACGGTTCCGCACGGAAACACAGTGGTTACCACGCTGCCGTCGCCGGACATGATGGTAAGCCAACTGTTCTCGCAACCGGTCACGCAATAGGAAGTCATCGACGTGGCGTCCACGGACTTGCGCATCCGCAGGGTAACGGTTCCAATCGGAACACAGCCGGTGCTGCCGCCGCTCGCACCCCCAACTCCAACCGCGCCGCTACTTCCGCCGCGCGCGGGCGCACCACTCGAACTGGAACCGCCCTTGGCGACGGAGCTCCCAGAGCCACCCGAGCCTGGGCTTCCCCCGCTTCCGGTAGCGCCAGAGCCCGACGCCGAAAAGCTCTCGCCACTACAGCGAGCGCAGGTCAAACAGAACGCAAGGGCACACCCAACTTGCTTAAGCACACGCATAAAGAACCTCTAGCCTGACACTTTATACGGTTTAACGCCACGGCCTCGAGCCCCTCCCCCCACGTTCTCGCCCAATTTTTCTGATTCAGTCAGCCGCCCGGTCGGTCGCCGGATGCGTTTGCGCGATTTCCAGGAAATTTCTGCCCAAGAGCCCCCCGCGTTGGTCGGTGACTTCAACCCGCAATACCCAGGGTCCTCCGCCATGGCGGGGACGCACCACCGCGCGCAACCTGTTTCCGAGCTTTTGCCAATTGAGGGTGAGCGGCTGCCCTCCGAGTGATACATGCGTCACCGGGTGAACCTCGCTCAATGACGCTCGTCCCGGAGCACGCAGGGTGATCTCGATTTCTACCGGGTCGCGTGGCCAGGTTGCCAGGTGGGGCGTTAGCGCGACTTCAGCGATTTCGCCCCGCGGCGCCATGCGAAACACGACCGTTTGCTGGTCGCTCGGGCGACGAAACACGATCGATGTCGGTTCACCTCGATATAAGCCAACCCGATTGGCGGAGGGAACGAAACGCTTACGGTTGTTCACCGCCATTTCCAAACCCTGAACTTTCTCGAAACCAGCGGCTGCACCCGGGGCCAGATACAGAACCCCATCGGCGCCCACCAGGCTGCCCGGCGGAACCTCGGCAGAGATCACCTTAAGCTCGGCAACAGACCAGGGCCCCTCGAGCCCGTTCGCATCCAGGGCTCGCACGCGCAAAGTGTACGAGCCGGCGGAGGGAGCGACCAGCGCACTCGCGAGGCGCGGCTCTCGAGTGCGCAAGTTTCGAAGCGTGCCCTGCACATCGATGGATTCGAATTGCACCTCGTAATCCGACGCTCCTGTCACCGGGGTCCACGAGATGTCCCGGAACACCGCTGCGCGGCCAGCCAATGACGCGCGCAACAGCTGCCCGGTGATGGACTGGGCCGCGGGGACGGGAGGCCGAATCACGCTTTTCCCGGCTTGCCAGCTCTGCGCGAGCCCGGGCCCGACGGTCTTCCAGCCGGCGCCCACGCGCACTAGAACATCTCCGTTGCGATTGGCGTGTAAGGTACGATCGGGTGACACAATGGATGTCAGGAGACCGCGGGTGACGATGGCGCCGGTCTTCTTGGGAGTCGAGACCAATACCGCGACGCGCTTTCCGGCGGGGACCGAAATGTCAACCCGACCGGATTGCACGACCACGTGATAGGCGGGTGTCCGCTGATTGTGTTTCAAGTTGAGCCATTCCGCCCGCCGAGAAATTTTTAGTACCGTACCTGGAGCTGCCGAAACGCGGATTCCTTGAGGCAGTGAGTATTCCGCGCCAGGCTGGCTGGTCGCGGTCGCGCCCGGCTCCGCGGTCACCGCGCGATGGGCTGGAGAGCGACCGGCCTGCGCGGTACTCGCCGCGAGCAGGGCGGCTAACGCCAGCCGACCGAAAGACCAGGGGCTCATGTTCACATAGAACGGCCGGTCCGGAAAAAGGTTGAGCCCGCCCCTGGGGGCGATTTTCCGGGGTTCCAGAGGCCGCCTCAGCTCGCCGAGATGGGTGGGGTCTTTCCCAACTCGCCGGTGATCTCGCCCAGCTCCTCCTCGCTCAGGCCGCTCGAGAAGTGTCGAATCCTTTCATCGAGCTCCGCAGTGCCAAAATACGCACGCGCGCACACCGCATGGATGAAGCCCGAGGGCTGGAAGCGACCATCTTCGAACATATGCAACGCCAGTCGCCAGAGACCCTTATCGATTGGCTCCCCGCAGTGTCGACAGCGCGCGCGGGCTGTGGGCGAGCGCTCCGCCCCGGCGATCCGGGGCAATCGGTGGTGCTCGATGCCACTCTTCGCGATCCCGATCAGGTGCTGAGCGTCGGCAACCATCGGCTCCGCGGGCTCCGCTGCCCGAGCTTCGAGCAGCGGTAAAAGCTGCTCAGGCCGTTTGTACGCGGCGCAGTAAAGGTGCAACCAATACGTGGTCTCCCCCTCCCCAAAGGGGTTGGGTAATACCTCGCCGAAACGAAGCTCGCCTTTGCCGATGACCCTACCGCAGGCGCGACATTTTGCACGCCCGGTACCGGCGGGCTCGATTACATTGGCCATTCGGTGCCTCTCGGCGCAAATGCTTCATTACTGCGCGGGTATCAACCGGTGAAGCTTCTCTTCGTCGTCGGCTTGCATTGCCGCCTCCGCCCGCAGGCTGAGCTCATCGCGGAAAATGCTGGCAACCGCAAGCGTTTTACCGGCCTTGCGAAAAGCCAGCGCGCAGTCTCGGTCCATCGGATTGCCAACGGCGTCGATCCGATCCCAACTCTGCGCGTGCCCGACGTAATTGATCGAAATGTCGTAATGTTGGCTCCAAAAGAACGGTACGGTGTTGTAAGGCACGCGCTGACCGAGCATGTTCCGCGCAGCTATCTGACCCTGTCGCTCGGCGACTGCCCAGTGCTCGATGCGGAGCTTTTGCCCCGTGCGCGCATCCGGAAAACGAGCCACGTCACCCGCTGCAAAAACTCCCCGAGCGCTGGTTTCCAGATATTCGTCCACCAAAATTCCGTTTTCGACTGGGAGCCCGGCTGCTTCCGCGAGCGCCACCGACGGACGCACTCCGATGCCGACCACCACCAGCTGGGCGGGAAGCACGGCGCCGCTCTTGAGCGTGACGGTGTCCGGTCCTATTTCCGTCGCCGTCTCCCCGAGGTGGAAGTGCACACCGTGCTCCTCGTGCAGCGCGCGGATGAAGTCGCCGAGCACCGGCCCCATGACCCGTTCCAACGGACGCGCTTCGGGCGCAACCACGTGTACCTCCAAATCGCGTGTGCGCAGGGATGCGGCAACTTCGAGCCCGATGAAGCTTGCGCCTATCACCACAGCTCGTTTGGCAGAGCCCGCCCGCGCGATGATGGCGCGACTGTCTGACAAGGTCCTCAAGGTGTGCACGTGCTCGAGCCCTGCGCCCGGTAGATCGAGTCGAATCGGATCGGCTCCAGTGGCAATCAGCAGCGCTCCAAAAGCCGCTTTCTCGCCGTTTTCCAGCACCAGTTCCCGTCGTTCGAGGTCGATCCGACGGGCGCTCACGCTCCGCCGCAGCTCGATGCCATGCTCCTGATAGAAATCCTCGGACCGGAGCGGCATCCATTCTTCGGGCGCTGTGCCGGCGAGATAGTCCTTGGAAAGATTGGGGCGGTCGACCGGTACGGTGGGCTCACGACCTATCATTATGAGCTTGCCCCCGTACCCTTCCCGGCGGAGCATTTCGGCAGCTGCGCCTCCCGCCGCTCCCGCGCCCAAGATGACCACCGGCTCGCGCGGCGCTTCACTGGCTCGCGCATGAGACGGCATGTTGCCCCCCAGACGTTCCGCAGCCGCTCGCTTTCCGAGCACGACCAGCTTTCCGCCCTGCTCCGTCACTTCATAACACGGCAGCGCATTCAACGCCGGAGGTCCCTCGGCTTCACCGGTGCGCAGATTGAAACACGCGTGATGCCAAGGGCAGTGCACGCTGTCTCCGACGAGGATCCCCTCACCCAGCGGACCGCTGTAGTGGGTGCAGGTGGCGCCGACCGCGAAGAGCTTTCCAGAGCTGCGCGCAACCAGCACCGCTTCGCCGTCCCAGTGACCGACCAGCATCGCGTCATCTGCGAGCTCAGCGGCCGCCACCCCTTCTTTCAAGTCCGGTCCTGTGAGTTTAGTTTCGCCACCCATGCGAGGCCTCCGAGGTTGGAAAAATGCTAACGAGGGCGCAGCCCTCAGACCGACGAGACATGTAGCACGTAGGCGATGGTAGCGGTGGAGCGAGTACAGTTGACATTGGTGTAGAAGGTGCCCCCCCACGCCCGGGTTCGCGTCGTGCTCGCTCGTGCTCGGCCCCGGCAGATAGCGCTCTGTAGCCACTGCGCGAGGTGGCTGCGGGGCCTGCGCGCGAGCTTGCGCGCGACGGCTGCACGCGGGCTTCCCCCCCAAATCGCTCGCTACGCTCGCTCAGGGGGGGACAGGTCGTGGGAAAAAGTGGGCTCCAATCGAGCCTGGGAATGCGATGATGTCGCTTCCAATATTTACCGCAATGCGGTGGATGGCCGCGAGAGGCCGTGGACGACCGGAGCCCACATGAGCATAGCACGCAGCGTCGCCGAGGTACTCGACGGGCACGTCACCCTGAAGCTCAAGAGCATCAATCGGATGTACCTCAATCTCTACGTTCCCATCCTGCAATCACCGGAAGGAACCGCTCGGTTCTGGCGGCAGCACCGGGGCTACCAGTTTGCCTCTTCGGCACTTATGGCTCCCAACTCAGGACCGAAACCATCATCAACGATACCCGCGATTTCGCCATCGGCAGACGGCTCGAAAACCTTCCCGCTCTACGGGAGGTCGGCTTCTCCGCCAACCGACGCCTGCTTGGCGTCCAACGCATCAGCCATGACTGCTTTCTCGGCCAAACCGCTTTCAACCAGATCCAACGTCCCGCCCATGTCCACGGTCAGCGCGTCGCCAGCCTGCGCTTCGCCGACCCGCGTGTGCTTGCACTCCTTCATGCGCTCGTCTTGTTTCGACTCCTCCCACGTGGGTTTTCCAATAGCCAATTACGAGACCACCTGGCCGCATTATTCGCTACACCTGCCGGCACAGCACACTAGCTACTAGCCATCCCGGTCCAAAAGCCTTCCTTGAATGGCCTCCGCCACATGAGGCGCTCGGACTCGGCTGGATTCATCCAAATCGGCAATGGTGCGCGCGACGCGAAGCACCTTGACGAACGCGCGCGCGCTGAGCCCGAGCTGGCTCATTGCCGACTCGAGAATGCGGCGCGCTTCGGAATCCAAGCTTGCAACTTGCTCCAGCTCGCGCAGGCTCAACGCCGCGTTACCGACCGGCGGGATGCCCTCGCGGGAGCATCGTTCGAACTGCCGATTTTGCGCAGCTACCACCCGATCCCGCACCGCTTTTGACGACTCCCCGGGGCCGTTGGACAAAAGCGCGTGCACCTCGACCGCGGGGACTGAAAGATGAATGTCCAGACGGTCGATGAGGGGACCGGAGAGGCGCGCGCGATAGCTTTTGCACAGCCGCTCGGAACAGCGGCAGGAGCGCTGGGGATGACCGCGAAAGCCGCAGGGGCACGGGTTGACCGCGCCGACCACCAGCGGCCGAGCCGGAAACCAGGCGCGAGCGCGGGCGCGGGCGATGCAAACGCAGCCATCTTCCAACGGCTGACGCAGCGATTCCAGCGCTTTTCTGCCGAACTCGGCGAGCTCATCGAGAAACAAGACTCCGCGGTGCGCCAAGCTGAGCTCACCCGGTCGCGGAATGTCCCCACCGCCGATGAGGCCTGCCTCGCTCACCGAGTGGTGCGGAGCGCGAAACGGACGCGCGAGCACGACGCCTCGCTCTGCGTCCAAAAGACGTGCAACGCTGTGAATCTTGGTGATCTCGATGGCTTCATCGAAGGTGAGCGGAGGCAGGATGGTCGGTAGCAACCGAGCCAGCATGGTCTTCCCACCACCGGGCGGGCCGATCATGAGCAGGTTGTGTCCTCCGGCCGCCGCCACTTCCAGCGCGCGGCGCGCCAGCGGCTGACCACGCACCTCGGTGAAGTCGCCCCCCCCCGAGCCAGCGGCCTGCGGCTGAAAGCATGTGCGCGGGGCGCGCGCGAGCTGCTGGCTTCCCCGCAAGTGGTCGACCACGGCGTGCAGGGTATCCGCCACGAACACGTCCATTCTGTGCACCAACCCCGCCTCGGCAGCGTTGGCGAGCGGCACCACAGCGGCTGTCACGCCCAGTGCTCGAGCCCCCTCGAGCCTGGGCAAAACGCCGTCCGTCGCCCGAATGCCGGCTTCTAGAGACAGCTCGCCCATCAACAAGACGCCGTGAATGTGCTCTGGCGCGAGTTGGCCCAGGGCGCCCAAAACACTCACCGCGATGGCCAGATCCAGGGAAGCGCCGCTTTTTCTCAGATCCGCCGGCGCAAGATTTACGGTGATGGCGTACTCATCGAGCAAAACTCCCAAACGCGCAAGCGCGCTGGCCACGCGCACTCGCGCTTCTCGCACCGCGGCTTCCGGGAGCCCCACCAACTGAAAAAAGGACGGCCCGCGCGTACAGCAAACCTCCACTCGCACCGGGCGGTGCTCCAAGCCGACGAGCGCGCTCGTGTGAGTAACCGCAAGCCCGAGGGGCGTGCCGCAAATGGTGCTGACCGCGGTCGCTGGCGCAGCCATTCAACGGGATGAAGCACACCGCATGCCATTTTTCCCGCGCCTCGAAATCTTGACATCAAGGGGTGGCGAATCGGTGGCGCGCCGGTGGCGACTTGTCAGGCGTCAGCGAGAACCGCTGGTCCGCTGTTTTCCACGCCGGGCGCCGGAATTACCGGGCCGACTGGGAAGCTCGTGGTTGAGCTTGCGCCGTTTGGCCTCCAGGTAGGCAGCCGAAAACGGGTTTGCCGCCACGTGCAAGGCGATGCGCTTTTCGACCCGAATGCCGAGCTCCCGCAACGCGGCGATCTTGCGCGGGTTATTGGTCATGAGCTGAACGGAAGCGACGCCAAGGTCTTGCAGAATCGCCGCAGCGACGTCGTATTGGCGCGCGTCCACAGGCAAGTGCAATAGCTCGTTGGCCTCAATGGTGTCGGCGCCGAGCGCCTGCAGCGCGTAAGCCCGAATCTTGTTAGCCAGCCCGATGCCGCGCCCCTCTTGCCGCAAGTACAAGAGGACACCAGACCCCCGCTTGGAGATTTCCGCCAGCGCAGCTTCCAGTTGCTGCCGGCAATCGCATTTGAGCGACCCGAAGACCTCGCTGGTCAAACACTCCGAATGCACACGGACCGGAATGCCGGGCGCTCCGCGCACCTCGCCCATTACCAGCGCCAAGTGTTCGCTGCTCAGACCAGGATGCGCCTGGGGGTCTTCCCAGTTGTAAACGTGGAGTTGGAATACACCATGAGGAGTCGGCAGCGGGGCCGCTGCTAATCTTTCCAGGTGTGCCCGGGGACTTGGGATTGCTTCGCAGGAGCTCATTTTTGAAAAACTGGTACGCCTTTTGGCAGACTCTCATAGCATAGCGCTCTTTCCCGGGTCACCCTAAAGGTCCGCAAAGCTCCAAGATCGCGGCCTCCATCACCGCTTTGGGATGCCTGCGCGACCCGCCTTTGAGCTCCAGGTCGACCCGCGCGAGGCGGCGGAGCCAGTGGGCCAGCGTCGAGGGCGGGATGGCTTTGGCTTGCCGGGCAAGCTCGCGCGCCTGAAACGGCGGCGCCCCGCTGGCGTTGGCTGCTTCATTGGGCGAGAGCCCGCCACGCAGCGCCGACTGAAAGCGAATCAAGCGACGCAATGACCAGGCCAACAAGCCGAGCAGCGACAATCCTCGATCTTGGGGGTCGTAGACGCTGTCGAGCGCTGTAAGGGCCGCGCCGGCATCGCGCCGGCCCACCGCGGCGACCAGGTCCCACACGGTGGACGGGCGGACCCGTATTACGCATTCGCCGACCGTATCTTCAGAAATGCGACCACCCGCACCAACGTACAGGGTGAGCCGCTCCAGGGCGTCAGCAACCGGCCCAAGCTCGGGGCCGCACAGTTCAGCCAGCAATCCAGAGACCCCCGGGGCTAAAACCACCCCGAGCGCTTTCGCCTGCTCATCCACCCAGCGCGGAAGCTCCTTGGCCGGTAAAAAGTCGCAGCCTACCAGCCAACCGCCGCTATTCGCCTGTGACACCAACCGGCGCCGCTTGTCGAGCTTGGGAGCCACTAAAAGTAACGTCGTCGTCGGTGACGGAGCCTTCGCATACTCGGCGAGCCGATCCAAAGCCTCGCTGGCATTCTTAGCGGTGGCGCGTGGCTCCCACCGCTCCAGAGATCGCACAACGATTAGCCGGCGCGGACCCAACATGGGCACGGTGCGTGCGGCGGAGAGCACCGCTTCAACCCCCACGTCGGCGGCGTCCAGCTGCTCCTCGTTCAGCGCTGCGTTTCCACCCTCGAGTGCCGCCTCGCGTAAAGCTCTGACCACCATGGTCTGCCGGTAACGATCTTCGCCGACGATGAGGTACACCGGGCGCAGTTTGCGCTCGCGGGCTTCTCGCAGGGCTTGCTCGGGCGTCATTCGACGGCATAGCGATGTACGCCGATAAAACCGGAGCTGGCAAGAGGCCGGTTGGCCGCCCGCGCGCACTGTAGTAAGAGCCGGCGCCGTGCAGTCTCGACGCTTTGAAGGCGCAGAGTCGCTGCCGATGACGGAGCGTGGCAGTCTGGTTGCCATCGGTAACTTCGACGGAGTGCACCTCGGCCATCAGGCGGTTCTCGAGGCGTCTGCCGAAGAAGCTCACCGGAAGCAGGTGCTTGCGCTCGCATTGACCTTCCACCCGCACCCCGCAGTGGTGCTGGGGCGCCCCCACACGGTGCTCACCGAGATTTCGCGCAAAGTCGAGCTCATCTGCCGGATTGACCCGGAGCTCCAGGTCGTGGTCCAGCCGTTCACCACCGAGCTGGCGGCCAAGTCACCGCGTGAGTTCGTGGTGGAATTGTTGCTGGCCAAGCTTCACGCCAAGCTGGTGGTGGTCGGCGAAAATTTTCGTTTCGGTCACGCGCGCGCCGGCAACCTGTCGCTGCTCAGCGAGCTCGGCCGGGAGCTGGGTTTCGAAACCCGCGCCCAAACGCTATCCCAGGATGAGACAGTTGGAGTTTACTCCTCATCGCGGGCGCGCGAGGCTATCTCAGCCGGCGATCTGGCCAGGGCCGAAGCCATCCTCGGACGGCCTCATTCTGTGTCAGGAATTGTAATTCTGGGAGATCAGCGTGGCCGCCGGCTGGGAGTGCCGACCGCCAACCTTTCCGGCGTGTCTGAGGTGCTCCCGCCCTTCGGCGCATACGCCTGCGTGGTCGACCGAGTGAGCAAAGACGGCGTGGCACAGGCGCTCGGAAAAGCCATGCTCAACATCGGCATTCGTCCGACGGCTAAGGCGGGCTACAGCATTGAAGCGCACATTTTCGACTTCCAGGGAGAATTGTACGGGGCACGCTTGCGCGTTCACTTCATCTCACGCCTTCGCGAGGAAATGCGGTTCGCCGGTCTAGAAGAGCTCAAAGGGCAGCTCGCCCGGGATGCCCAGCGCGCCCTCGGAATGCTCCAGGGGCGCGAACCGGATCCGCGTGCCGGAGGCGCGTGGTATTGATAAGCTCTGAGCCGACGGGCGAGACCGGAACGTAGAACCTTTGATCGAGCAGCTTTCAAGGAGTGACCTCATCACGCGCGCCCAGGCGCTGGGTGTTCAGCGCGCCGAGCTCTTGACCCGGAGCGAGTTAAAAGACGAGATCCTCCGACTGAGCGAGCCGGACGAGACCAAACGGCGACGTTCGCGGGGCTGGCTCGGTGCGGCGCGCGATCTCCTCGCCGGCGTCGTCGAGGCGGGGCTGCACCTACCGGACGCGGCCAAGTTGATTCGAGGGCAATTGAGCTTCGGTGCGCCGGTGCGCGGGCGCGCCCCGGTAGCCACCGTCACACTGGCCGAAATCTACGCGGCACAGGGGCACACGGACCGCGCGCTGGACGTGCTCGCCCAAGTACTGGCGTCCGAGCCCGAGCACGAGATGGCGCGCGCCGTCCGCAATCGGTTGATGCGAGAACGCGGCACTGAAGAGCCGGCTCCAGAGGAGTTGGCCCCGAGCAAAAGCGACGCCCAGGAACCGTCCATCGAGACTCGGGAAGCGTCGCCGCCCGCGGAGCCG
>DASXTY010000527.1:0-2084 GCA_036505155.1 Polyangiaceae bacterium
ACATCTCCGCGGCGCGATCGAAGCCGCCCCATTCGCTCCAGTCCAGCACCGTATCAAGCTTGCGCTCGGTGTAGCCCGGTTTGAAGCGGAACAGTGAGCGATCGTCCATCCGGCTCGCTTGGACGATCTTGCCGGGGTTCATCAGGCCTCTGGGGTCGAACAGTGCCTTGATCTCAGCCAGCGCGCGGGTCAGCCGCTCACCGAGAATCGGCTCGATCCACTCGGAACGCACCAGCCCGTCGCCGTGCTCGCCCGAGTAAGCGCCTTTGAACTGTTTGACCAGAGCGCAGGCTTCCTCCGCAATCGCTCGCATCTTCTGGGCACCGTCGGTCTTCATGTTGAGGACCGGGCGCACGTGCAGGGTGCCCACCGACGCATGTGCGTACCAGGTACCCTTGGTGCCGTGCTTTTCGAACACGCGCGTGAGCTTGTCGGTGTACTCGGCCAGGTGCTCTAGCGGGACCGCGCAATCCTCGATGAAGGACACCGGCTTGCCGTCGCCCTTCATCGACATCATGATGTTGAGCCCCGCTTTGCGTACCTCCCAGATATCGCGCTGGAGCGCGGCGTCGGTAACCTCTACTACCGGGCCTGGCAAACCGAGATCCCCCATCATCGAGGTGAGCTGCGTGAGCTTGCGCACTTGATCGGCGTGGTGCTCACCCGCGAACTCGACCAACAGGATTGCGTCGGGCTCCCCCTTCAAGAATCGCTCCACGATCGAGCAATAGGCAGGGTTGCCGCGCGCCAGGTCGATCATCGTGCGATCGACCAGCTCCACTGCGTCCGGGTCCAGCTTCACGATGTGCTGGGACGCGTCCATGGCCTGGTAGAAGGTGGGAAAGTGGCAGACGCCCAAAACCCTGTGCTGCGGGATCGGCGCGAGCTTCAGACGCAAACGCTGGGAGTATGCGAGCGTCCCTTCCGAGCCCACCAGGAGGTGCGAAAGATTGTGTGAGGCGCGCGGCACAACCATGTCCAAGTTGTAACCTTGCACCCGGCGCAGCATCTTCGGCCAGCGCGCATCGATCTCCACCGCTTCACGGCTCGCGATGGCGTGAACTCTGTCGATCAAAGCGCGATACGCGCTCGAACCGCGCTCCACATCCTCCACCGGGCCGAAGCTGAGCTCGGCGCCGCTCGGAAGCCACGCGTCGATGCCGAGAACGTTGTGCACCATGTTGCCGTAGCGGATCGAGCGCGATCCGCACGAGTTATTGCCGGCCATGCCACCGATGGTTGCCTGGGCTGAAGTCGACACGTCTACCGGGAACCACAGCCCGTGCGGTTTGAGGAAAGCATTCAGGCGGTCGAGCACGACGCCGGGCTGCACCGTGACCTCGCCCGCCTGAGCGTCGAACGCGACGACTTGGTTGAGGTACTTGGAGTTGTCGATGACCAGCGCCGCACCCACGGTCTGGCCGCACTGGGAGGTGCCGGCGCCGCGCGGCAGGATCGGCACGCGTTCCGCAACAGCGATCTGCAGTGCAACGCGTGCCGCCTCCGGGCTGCGCGGCACGACCACGCCCACCGGCTCCACCTGGTAAATGGAAGCGTCGGTGCTGTAGCGCCCGCGCGAGAAGGCGTCGAACAGCACCTCGCCGTCGACTTCCTTGAGCAGGCGCTTCTCGAGGGCAGTGGTGGTACGCGCCGCCGGGGCGCGAGGATGAAACTGGACAGCTACGGCGGGCGCGTTCATGAGCTCGTTTTGCGGACATTCTTCGGAATGTCCGGGCTCATATTACCCTACGCACGCGAGACTTGATCAGAGCTTCCCCAGGCCGCGGGTTGAGCACGAAGGCGAGTTTCGGTACGCTGGGCAATTCCTCCACCGCTAGGCTGTCCCAATGCCTCTGCACACCGGCCGCCATTTTCTCCAGATCCCCGGTCCCACCAACGTCCCGGACCGAGTCTTGCGCGCCATCGACAACCCGACGCTCGACCACCGCGGCCCGGAGTTTGCCGCATTGGGCATGCAGGTCCTGGAGGGTATCAAGCGCGTCTTTCAGACCCGGCATCCAGTTCTCATCTACCCGGCTTCGGGCACCGGCGCCTGGGAGGCCGCGCTGGTCAACACCTTGTCA
>DASXTY010000528.1:0-2268 GCA_036505155.1 Polyangiaceae bacterium
CCGAATCGAATGTCCACCGGTTCGAGCGCCATGTAGGTTGTGTGCAGTCATTTCGAAGCGGCAATCGGTGGTAGCTTTATCGCCGCTCGCGGTTCCGGTCCCGCCGACACCAACCTGAAGAAGCTGACCCACCGCGCGCTGGTCCACACCACATGGCGCCGGTCCGGATCCCTTCACGCTGGGGTCGAGCACCGGAATTCCCGTGGCATCGGTGCCGAGCAGACCCGGCGCGCGCGTCTCATGACACCCAGATTCGGTCTTGCGTTATTGCGGGTGTACCACGTTTGTTGACCAACTGAAAAGCGCGCGGAGCCCGCAGACGCGCCTGGAGGTAGAGCAACGACGGGCTCGGCTCGGTATGCAGCGCTGGCAGCTGCCAGGTTTCGAGGCGAGCTCCGGTTGCCGCGCTAGGGATGTGAATTTCCAGCAAACAAAAGACTTGACCCGGCGCATTCGCGTACAAGAGGGAGCCCACGCGTTCAGGCGGCAAATCCGCTAGGATCCGCAGACCTGACAAGTCTTCCACTGCCCGCTGGGCCCACCCTAACCATTTCTTGGACATGTCTAGATCGCGGACATCCTCCATCGGCAAAGGCTCAATCCGGAGTCGCTCCACCGCCGCCCGCGCGCCTCGGGCGTTAATGGCACGTAGCGGCCGGTCCATGTGAGCAATCGAATAAACGAGAGAAGCGCCACGTCATACGCGCAACACAACCCGCACCTCCTGGGGCTCCACGCGTTGGGAAGGCCGCGGGGAACGCGTCTTTCTTTGGGAGAGAAATCATGGTCACGAGAAAGTCCTTTGTCTTTGCCGTCAGCCTGATTGCGTGCACCTGGCTCACACGCCCCTCTCCAGCCCAAAGCTCCGAGCCCCCCGCTCCCGCAGCTGAGCAGGCGCCAGCGGCAGCGCCGGCTCCCGCAGATCGCCCGCGGGGTCCGGTCGTGACCGAAAAAAAACCGGAGGAACAGGCTAACCTTGCACCAAACTCCGTCTATGCCGAGGGATTGGGCGCAGGAATGGCCTACTCCGTCAACTATGAGCGGTTGGTCATCGACCAGCTCGGAGTGCGCGTCGGCTTTAGCTACATGTCCTATGGGGCTTCGGTTACCAGCACCGCGGGCACCGCGTCGTCGCACGTGACCTATCTGACGTTTCCTATCACCGCCAGCTATGTCGGCGTGAGATCCGGAAAGCACGCACTCGAGCTCGGCGGTGGCGCCACATTGGTGAGCACCAGCGGTAGCGCCACGGCTCTCGGAGTCGGCGCTTCTGGTTCGGGTATGACGGCGTTCGGCACTGCCTTCGTTGGCTATCGTATCCACCCCGTAGCCAAAGCTGGCTTTCAGTTTCGGATCGGTGCCATGGGGCTGGTCGGCAAGGGTTTCAGCTTATCGAACCCGGATCCGAACGCCATCGGTTTCCTGCCGTGGGGCTACCTAAGCCTAGGCGCATCGTTCTGACGGGCGATTGTTCTGATCACCCTATCGTGTACTTGCCACACCCTGTGAAAACGCCTGGTACGCTTCGCGGCGCCCTGGCAGCCGCGGCATCAGGTTCAGGCGCCGGTTGGCGCGCGCGAGGGTCTTGAAGACCCAAACGCGCCAGGTCACTTCGAAGCAGCCTACGCCGCGCCCCGCGAGCAACGAAGTGACTGCTTGTCGCAGCTGGAGGCGGTCGCTCGGGTGCATCAAGGCTTCCGCAAATTCGGGCGAGTAGAAGCCTTTCACGAAGTCGCGGTATACGCCGACGGCGCGGCTGAGCCAGCGCTCGTAAGCGGCAAAGCTTCGCCGTCCGAAACTTCGTCTGGCTAGCGCGGACGAGATCGCTTCCGCGGCGTGAAACGCTCCCTGCATGCCCAAGTACACCCCGGTCGAAAATACGGGATCGATGAAGGCTGCGGCATCGCCCACTAGGAGCCAGCGGTCTCCGCAAAGCCTTCGACAAACAAAGGAATAATCAGAGACGGTTCGCACAGGCGCTACCCGCGTGGCCCCCCCAAAACGTTTTTTCAGGTAGGGCGTGTTCTCGATCTTTTCCAGAAAATACGCTTCGTCCGGCTTGCGACCGCCCAGGGCCCGTTTGGGCGCCACCAGCCCCACGCTGGTTCTGTCTTTGGCAAGCGGGATCACCCACCACCAGCCTTCCGGCACCAACACGACCGCGATGTCCCCCTCCCGTTCGCCGGAGTGCCGCTCTGCCCCTTGGTAGTGGGAAAAAACCGCGAAGTTTTTCAGATACGGGTCCATCTCTTTCATCCCGAGCTCGCT
>DASXTY010000529.1:0-12500 GCA_036505155.1 Polyangiaceae bacterium
GAGCGCCCACGCCGGGGTCAACTGATACCGCGCGCTCAATAGGGCTCCGTACCAGCGCATGGTTACAGTCTGGCTGCTGGAAGCCACGCGTGCGCCTTCCCAGCCATAGCCACCGCCCGCAAGCAGCTCGAAAGTCTCGACGGGATTCAGCCGGATAACCAAGTTTACCAAATGCCGCCAAGCATTCAGCTGGTTGGCGGCCCCCCGCTCGACCGGGTAGTCGCGGGCTAAAAGCGCGGTCGGGTCCGCGGTGCAGGCGCCCAGGCTCGCGTCGTAAGAATAACCGGCAGTGCAGGAAACCGAGGTTTGGTCGTCTTGTTCCGGTCCGCCGAGCCAGCCGAGCTTTGCGCTGAGCCAATAGGTGGGTTTGGCGTGAGCCTGCAAGCCGAAGGTTTTCCCCAGGTTGTTATCGACGCTGTTGTTATAGCCGTTCACGGCGATCGCGGTGAGGGAGAGCTCCGGCATTAGCTCGAGCTCTGCGCGAAGCCCGGTGTGAAACCAGGGCTCTGCAAGCGAATACAGCAGGCCGCGCGTGTAGTTCGGGTTGCGCTGGCTCTCCGCCACCTCGGTAGCGAAAATAGTTTCGAACTTGCCGAAGTCGACTTGAAAGCGCCCCTCCGGGCCCCCCGGACGAAACGACGCATACGCTTCCTTGACCAACGCGAGACCGATGTTGGCATCGCAAGGATTCAATAACGCGTCGGTGCTCGGGCAGCGGCTATTGTAAGTCTGAGCGGTGGGACCGAAGCGCAGAGCGAGATTGCCGCCAACCGGATCCGGGTCGTAGCCGACGTCCGCTCCCACCCAGGATATCGCAAAGCCATTGCTTGTATCATGAGCCCGGAAAGTGTTTTGCCCGGTTTGCGGCTTTGGGAAATTGTAGTTCACGCTCGCGTACGCGTCGGCAAAAGCCGAAAGCCGGAGCGCCTCGTACCACGGCGCGGGCGGCGGTGGGGGCGGCGGAGCGCCCCCCTCCGCTATCGCCCGAAGCGGGTAGAGCAGAATCGAGAGCAGCAGCGCGGTGAACGCGGCGACGGAAAGAGATGAGCGCAACATGGCGCCGCTTTAGCTCGTGGTGTCGCAGTTCAGCAAGCTGACGCACACCGCTCGGAGCCGGGCGCCTCGCAATTCTGCCTGGGGGTGCGGGGCGAGCGGACGAGCAACGACACCGATCCCTGACCGAACCGCTAGAGTGGTAGACTTCGGAGCCTATGGTTCAGGCCAATTCCGACCCACGCTCACCGGAGCCGTTGCGGCGATACCTGAGGGAGCCGTCGCCGCTGTCCTTTCCCGAGACGCGAGTCGTGCCTGAGACGAGGCGCCACCTCGAGCTGCGCACCGCGCTCTTCCAAATTCTGCAGTCGGTCTACGGGCGGCGCGCAACGGTCGGATCCGAACAGTTCGTCTATTGGGATCCCACCGATCCCGCCCAGTGTTGTGCCCCGGATGTCATGTTGCGACTCGGCGAGCCCGACGCGCCGTTCGATGTGTGGAAGGTTTGGGAGCGCGGAGCGCCGCATATCGCGATCGAGATCATCAGCGACAGCGATTCCAGCGATCACCCGTGGGAGGCCAAGCTCGAGCGTTACCGCCATGTCGGCGTGAAAGAGCTCGTGCGTTTTGACGGCGACGACTCAAAGCATGCGCTCCGCATCTGGGATGCTGTCGAAGGCGACCTGGTCGAGCGCGCACCAGCGGTGCCCGAGTTCGCGTACAGCGCTGTGCTTGAAGCTTACTTCTGTGTTCGGGACGGCTACTCGGTGGGGCCTATGTTGCGACTGTCACGCGACGCCGAAGGGCGCGATCTGTTCCCAACGCCCCAAGAAGCGCGGCAAGCCGAAGCGGAAGCGCGAGAGCGCGCCGAAGCGCGGGTGCGCGAGCTCGAAGCGGAGCTCCAAAGGCGAGGCCGCTGAGGCGGTGCCGGTCGCACCCGCGCGGCCCGGATCAGAAGATGTAGTGTGCGCCGATCGCGATGGTATCCTGACCCTTTTTGCCATCCGTCAGGTTGGGCTGGGTCGAAAAGTCGTGGCGATACTCGGCGCGTAACGTGAACTTCTCGCCGAAGGTGTAGCCGGGCGTGATGGTGATGTTGGTGTACTTCGCCGGGGTGGCGGTGGTCGTGATCGGTGGCACCGCAGTCGGATCCCCCGGAGTAATGCCGTTTCGCGCGCCGTCGGCGTCGTTGAACCATTCGAGGCGCAAGCCCGCCGAAAACGCCTGGTACGTGACCACTGGCTGCAGCCCGAACCCCAGCCAGGAGGCGTTCTTGCGCGGGTCGGTCGGTAACGGACCGGGTACCGCATTCTTTTCGCTGCCGTAGTTGAACTGAAAATTGATGGCCAGCATGTCGCCCACCTTGACGGCGCCGGTGAGATCGATCGACAGGCGTCCGTCACGATTCGCGCCCGGGTCCGAAAACTTGGTGCGTTCCGCCCCATAGTAGCCGGAGAGCGCGGCCCAGAACATATCGACGGGGGTGACGCCGATACGCCAGATCAGTGTCTTCGCGTCGTTGTTGTCGATCCACACGTCCCACCCGTTAACGACCCCAACCCCGATGTCAGCCTTGTCTCCGATGGCGTAGTGCAGCTTGGCGCCCACATGAGCGTACGGCTCGGCTAGGCCAAACAGGAACCCCCGCGTTATCGTGGGATCCAGCGGCCCCTCGATGACTTCGATGCCTTCGTAGGTCACGAATTTTCCTGCAATGAAATACAGGCCGAAGTCGGAAGTGAGCGTGGCATAGGCTTCCTGGATATTGAAAAAGAGCGGGTCGATTGCGGGCCCCGTATTGCCCGCGTTTATGAGCGGAACCAGCCCGTTGGTCATTCCCGCATCGTGGCCGGCGTCGATCTCGATGGTTCCCTTCACCATATCGGAGAACTTGTGATTGATTGCCACATGGGCTGCATGCAGGATGAACGAGTTACCGCCCCAGTAGTCGTAGCTCCGCGTTGGAACGGGCAAGTTGGTAGCCGCATGGGTTAGATTCACGTGATAGGCCCCCTCCACGTATCCGGTTACTTCCGGCGGAGGGGCCTTCGGCTTTTCGGCTTCTGGACCAGCGGCCGGAGCGGCGGGCGGCGGAGGGCCGGCTGCGGGGGCGGGAGCCGGTTCGCCGGGGGCTGCAGCGGGTGCGGGCTCCGCCTGAGCCGCCGCAGGCGCGGCTGGCGCCCCGGCTGGAGCGGGACCAGCGGCGGGCGCTTCTCCAGCGGCGGGCGCCGGAGGTGCGGCAGGCGGCTGATCGGCTGGTGCCGGCTGGGCAAGCACGACAAGGGGCGCGCTGGCCCCGACAAAGGTCAACGAGGTGAGCAGGGTAAGAGCACTCTTTCGCATCGTGGATTCTCCCTTTGGATTTGGAGCTTCTGCCGCGCTTTTAGCGATACGAAAGTTGCGGGCGTATTTCGGATTTGTTTCTCTTGTTTCCTAGCGCTTTTTTTTTTGGCCACAGGTCAGCGAGCGACGCCGCCGCCGCGGCCATCGATCATGCCCCGGAGCTCTTCGACGTCGTTGGAACGACCGAAGGCCTCTTCGCGCGTGATGAGCCGGCGGCTGAAAAGTGCATTCAGCGATTGATTGAGCGTTTGCATGCCGTGTTTGGTCTGCCCAACCTGCATTTGGGAATAGATCTGGTGGATCTTATCCTCGCGAATCAGATTCCGGATAGCCGGATTTGGAAGCATCACTTCTAGGGCAAGAACCCGGCCCGGCCCGCCGGCCCGCGGGATCAAAAGCTGACTGATCACTCCTTCCAGCACGAAGGACAGTTGTGCCCGAACTTGCGACTGCTGGTGCGGCGGGAACACATCGATGATGCGATTGATGCTCTGAATCGCGGAGTTGGTGTGCAAGGTGGCGAACACCAGGTGCCCTGTCTCGGCAATGGTGAGCGCGGCTTCGATGGTTTCGAGGTCGCGCATCTCTCCCACCAGCACCACGTCTGGGTCCTGACGCAAGATGCTCTTGAGCGCCGCCTTGAAGCTTGAGGTGTCGCTGCCGACCTCGCGCTGGTTCACGATGGAGCGCTTGTGGGCATGGAGGTATTCGATGGGGTCCTCCACCGTCATGATGTGTTGACGGTTTTCGTTGTTGATCTTGTCTAAAATGGCCGCGAGCGTGGTGCTCTTGCCGGAACCGGTCGGGCCTGTCACCAGCACCAGGCCGCGCGGGCGCACTGCCAGCTCCGCCACCGAAGGGGGCAACCCGAGCTCTTCGAAGGTGAGGATCTTGAAGGGGATGGAGCGGAACGCGCCCGAAACCGCGCCCCGCTGCAGGAAAATGTTGGCGCGAAAACGGGACAGATTCTTTACGCCGAATGAAAGGTCGAGCTCCCGCGTCTCTTCGAATTTCCTCTTCTGTTCTTCGGTGAGCACCGAGTAGCAGAGCTGTTTGGTCTCGACCGGAGAAAGCGGCGGCAGCTTCAGCGGCACAACGGCGCCATCGATTCGCAAGAGCGGCGGAGAGCCGGTGGTGATGTGCATGTCGCTCGCGCCCTTTTCGGTCATGGCGCGCAGCAACTGATGCAGATTGACTTTAATGCCTTCGTCCGCAGTCATGGTCGGACTCGCCCTCAGTCGGCCATGGTCACGCGCAGAATCTCTTCCGGCGTGGTGACACCCTCGAGCACCTTGCGGATTCCGCTCATGCGAAGAGACAGCATGGACCCTTTGATGGCGGCGGCCTTGAGCTCGGCGGTTGAAGCGCCCTGGAGCACCATTTCTTTGAGGTCGTCTCTAAAACGCATCACTTCATACAGCGCGACCCGGCCCTTGTAACCGGTATTGTTGCAGTTGCCGCAGCCGGCACCCTTGAAAATCGCCGCAGTTTTCGCGGCTTCCGGGCTGACTCCCATGTCGACCAGGGCTTGCTCGTCGATAGCCACCTGACGCTTGCAGTTGCCGCACACCCGTCGCGCCAGACGCTGGGCCAGCACCAGGTTCACACTGGCGGTGATTAAAAACGGCTCGACGCCCATGTTGAGGAGGCGGGAAATGGTGGCCGGCGCGTCGTTGGTATGGAGCGTGGAAAGCACCAAGTGGCCGGTGAGCGCCGCTTTAACCGCAATTTCAGCGGTCTCGAAGTCTCGAATCTCACCTACCATGATGATGTCAGGGTCCTGCCGCAAAAACGAACGCAACGACATGGCGAAGTTGAGCCCGATCTCATCGTGCATCTGCACCTGGTTGATCCCGTGTAAGTTGTATTCCACTGGGTCTTCGGCGGTGCTGATGTTGACTCCCGTCTGGTTGAGCTCGCTCAGGGCCGAGTAGAGCGTAGTGGTCTTGCCCGACCCGGTGGGACCGGTCACCAGGACCATCCCCCACGGCTGACCGATAGCCCATTGAAAGTCCTTCAAGGGGTCGAGGTCGAACCCCAATTTGGTCATGTCGAGCTGCAGATTGCCCTTGTCCAGCAAACGCAACACGATCTTTTCGCCCCACATGGTCGGCATCACCGAGACGCGAAAATCCATTTCGCGCCCTTTACCCAGCTTGAGCTTGATACGCCCGTCCTGTGGAAGCCGGCGCTCGGCAATGTCGAGCTGGCTCATAATCTTGATGCGGCTGGCGATGGCGTTTTTCAGCTTCAAGGATGGGGTCATCTCCTCGTGAAGAACCCCGTCGATCCGGTAGCGCACTCGGAGTCGCCGCTCGTACGGTTCGACGTGGATGTCGCTCGCGCCCTTGCGAATGGCATTCAAAAGCAACACGTTGACCAGACGCACCACCGGCGCGTCTTCGCTCGCGCGCTCGAGCTCCATCGCGCTGACTTCTTCTTCGGTTGCGGAGAAGTCGATGTCGTCGTCCCCGATATCGAACTCCGCCATCACCTCCTGGTAGTCGGGACCGGAGGTGTAATGACGCTCGATGGCGCTGTGGATTGCGGTTTCGCCCGCAACCACTGGCTCCACGTTGTATCCGGTCAAGAACTTGATATCATCGATTGCATGCAGGTTGGTCGGATCCGCCATCGCCACGATGAGCGAAGAACCGGAGCGCGATACCGGGATGATCCGGTGCTTTTCGCACACTTCACGACCGACCAGCTTGACCACTTCCGCATCAATCTCGTATTCGTCGAGGTTGATGGCCGGCAGCCGGTACTGCGTGCTCAAAAAGTTGGTGATCTCCCCGTCCGAGATGTAACCGAGGCGGGCCAACGTGTATCCAAGGTTCTGACCCGATCGCCGCTGCTCTTCTTGCGCCTGACGCAGCTGTTGAAGGCTGATGAGTTTCTCTCGGACCAGGAGCTCGCCCAGGCGATTCTGTGCTGCCATTGTGACTCTTTGTGCTAGGAGAACACGCGAGTTTAGCAGGCAGAGCAGCGAGTACCCAAGGACCAATTTTTCGTCGACCCACCAGTCATGCGCAAGGACTTCTCCGCCAAACAGCTCGCCCGGCGGATTTTTGCGGGGGGCAGGCTTTCGCCGCGTGATGCGTCCCCTCCCGACCGGAGTTCCGATGCGCCGCTCACACGCGCGCGGCACGAAGAAGCGCAGGGCAACCTAGCCATCGCGACCGAATTGTGCCTCGAAGCGGGCGCCCGAAGCGAGGCGGCCCGACTCTTTGCGCTCCGCGCCGAGGTGGCGGCTCGTCCGTCGGAGCGCCTCGGGCTGTTGGCACAGGCAATCCAGCTGGCCGACGAAGAACAGGCGCTCCGGTTCCGACTCTTGCGCGCCCGTCTCATGGTGGAGCATGCGGAGACCGGGCAGCTCGTGGTTGCTCCAAGCGAGCTCGCGTTGGCTGGCTCGGAGCTCGAGTCGCTGGGGGAGCCCGAGCTGGCTGCGCGGGCTCACCGGCTCGCCGGAAACGTAGAGGGTCAGGCGCGCGCTCTCGCCGCTGCTGGTGCCATCGAAGACTTGGAGGCCGTGCTCGATGGCGAACGGGCACAACTGCAAAAGCAACGCGAGCGCGAGGCGAAATATCTGCGCATCCATGATCTGGAGCTGTGCGGACGTCGCCGCGATGCGCTGACGCAGGCCCGCCATCTGGTAGTTTCGGAGCTTCCAGCTGATGAGCGCCTTTTGGCTGTGGTGCACCGCATCGAAGCGCGCCGCGTGATGGGTCCGCGTGCTGGTTTCACGGTGGAGGGCTCGGTGCTGGATGTAGCCTTTGGCGAGACGGCAGTTGTGGGCCGATCCGACGTGGCGCTCATCGTTGGCAATCCTTCGGTGAGCCGAGCTCACTTGGAGATACGACGCGGTGTGGACGGCTCCGAGGCGGTCGACCTCGGCTCGCGCAACGGCACGCTGCTAGGCGGCGTCCGCGTACAAGCGCCGATTCGTGTTGGCTCCGGCATCGAGCTGGAGTTGGGTGAGGCGGCGCGACTTCACATCGAGCCGTGGGAAGGGGGTGGGGTACTGGTTCACATTGGTGAGGAGGTCATCGCAGCGCCTCTCGGCCCCTGGCGACTCGGGGACTGGATCATCGAGCCGGGGTCCGATCAATGGATAGAATTGCGCTCCCTCGGTACGCCGATTTATTTGGGTGAGCTACGCGCTGAGCAGCCGATTCAGCTTTGCCGCGGAGACAATTTTCGTGAACGTAAAGATGGATCGGTGCGGCTAGCGGTGGCGACATGAACCCGCGTCAGCCGGACTCGCAGCCGGTCGGTATCGGGCTGGCGGCGATCCTGGAACGCGACCTACAATCGGTCGCCGATGTGGAAGCTGCTCTTCTAGCCTTGCGGCGAGCGCGAGGGACGCCCTACGAACGGGCGGCTATCGACCTGGTGGCGCAAGCGAATGCGCTCGGCCGCGCGCCCGGGCCGCTCCTGGCCGCTGCCGCTGACATACTGGTGGAGCGCGGTGAGCTCGACGCCGCGCTCAGATTGGTCAAACCGGTAGAGCATCCTCAGGCATTAATTTTGGCAGCCGACGTGCACGCGCGCCGGGGCGAGCTCGACCCCGCGATTGGGCTTGCCGAACGAGCGCTTGCATTGGATGTGGACACTCCCGGCGCGCTCGAACGCCGCAAGCGGTGGAGCGAGCAGTCCGATGGTTATCCAATACAGCACGTCGGAAGCGATGGCCCAACCGTATTCGGCGCGGATCCGCCGGTCACCAGCCTGCGCGTGATTTCCGAAGCGGGCCGCGGCGGATCCGGCACCGTCTACCAAGCACAAGATGAAGCACTGGGCCGCAATGTTGCACTCAAGCTCTATCACCGGCCTGCTCAAGATCGGGATAAGCTCGAGCGGGAGGCAAAGCTAGCCGTCGCGCTTTCCGGTCCCGGCATCGTCCGCGTGCTGGACGTGGACCTGCAGCGCGGCTGGTTACTCATGGAATGGGCATCCTACGGCGCGCTACGGAGCTCTCTTGCAAAAAAGGACCTCCAACGGCTCTCGCCGCTCGAGCGCTGGGTCCTGCCCATGTTCCGGGCGGTTAGTCGCGCACACGCGCGCGGGATTGTTCACGCCGATCTCAAGCCCTCCAATGTCCTGTTTCGCACTGAGGACGAGCCCTTGCTCAGCGACTTTGGCTTGGCGCGACCACGCGGCGAAGTCGCCCTGGGAGGCAGTCTCATCTACATGTCACCCGAGCGCGTTGGCGGAGCCCCGCTGAGCTTTGCGGATGACGTCTTCGCGCTCGGGCGCATCGTGGAGCAGGCTTTGAGCGCCGTTTCCGACTCCCTGGCAGCGAACAATGGCAGTTTCGACGGGTGGCGGGAGCTCGCGACCGCGGCCACTTCCGAACTGGACCGTCGGCCGGCGGACGCGGCGGAGCTTATTCGCGTCGGGAGCCGGCTCGGCATCTGGGCACCCCCCCTTGACGCGGAGCTAGGAGTGCTACACTATGCATGATTGTCGCATCGGAAAACGCGACTTTAGCGGCTAAGAAGGTTCCATGCCCAAGACCTACAGTGATCTCATCGCCGAAGCGCGCTCGAGCGTAAAGCTGATTTCGCTCGAGCAGCTCAAAGAGCGGCTCGGAAGCGGCAACGGAAAGTCTTTCTCGTTGGTGGACGTCCGTGAAAAGGACGAGTTTCGCGTCGGTCACATACCCGGCGCCATCCATATTCCGCGCGGCTTTTTGGAGATGCAGGTGGAGCAGAAGCTCCCGGACAAGTCCGCCGAGGTCATCCTTTATTGTGCTGGGGGGACTCGGAGCGCGCTCGCCGCCAAAACGCTGGTCGATTTCGGATACACCAACGTCTCCAGCGCCAATCCCGGCTTCACCCGTTGGAAGGACCTCAACTATCCGGTGGAGCAGCCGCCGAAGTTTACCGACGCTCAACTGGAGCGGTATTCCCGGCATATCATGCTCCCAGAAGTCGGAGAGAAGGGCCAGGCCAAGCTCCTCGCTAGCCGAGTGCTTTTGTTGGGCGCCGGCGGACTTGGCGCTCCGGCGTCGCTCTACCTGGCAGCAGCCGGGGTGGGAACGCTCGGCATCGTGGATGCGGACGTGGTCGATGCCTCGAACCTGCAACGGCAAATCGTACATGCGACTTCTCGCCTGGGCATGCCCAAGGTGGACAGCGTGGAAAAAGCCCTGGCTGACCTAAACCCCGACGTCAAAGTGGTCAAATACCAGGAACGGCTGCTCAGCGAAAACGTGGATCGCATTTTCGGTGCGGGCTGGGATGTCATCGTCGACGGCTGCGATAACTTCCCGACTCGTTACCTGGTGAACGACGCATCGTTGTTCCACAAGATTCCGGTGGTCCACGGGTCCATCTTCCGGTTCGAAGGGCGGGTGACCACTTTTTGTCCCTTCGTGGGGCCCTGCTATCGATGCCTGTATCCGGAGCCGCCGCCGCCCGAGCACGCGCCCTCCTGCGCAGAGGCGGGTGTGCTCGGCATCCTGCCCGGCATCGTGGGTACCTTGGAGGCCACCGAGGCCATCAAGATCATTCTCGGGCAGGGGGACCTGCTGGTCGGCCGTCTATTGAACTACGACTCTTTGGGCATGCGGTTCCAAACGCTGAAGTTGCGGCGCGACCCGAAGTGTCCGGCGTGCGGTGAAAATCCCACGGTCAAGGAGTACATTGATTACGAGGGATTCTGCGCAGGCGTGGCGGCTCACCCGAGCCCGTGATCGGATGCGGCTAGCGCGCTAGGTCGCTTAGTGTAGATTGCTCTGCATGACCGAGCTCAGTGAGACGCGGCGCGAAGCCCTGCGCCGGCAGTTCCAACAATTCGACCATGACCAAAACGGGGTGATAGAGCGCGAGGAGTTCTACGCACTGCTGGACGAGCTCGGCGCGCAGCTCTCCGCCGTTGAGATCGAGCGCGCGTTTGCCACCATCGACAAGGACAAGAGCGGCGGCATCGAATTCGAGGAATTCTGCAGCTGGTGGCGGTTTCAACCCCACCGGGCGTAGCCGGAACCTGTCGACGGCGACGCGCATTTGGTGTAAGCCGGTTCGCGTGGCAGCGTTCCCCCTTTGTAAAAGGAGTCTTTGGCATGTTTGAACCGAACCGCAGCATTTTGGGCAAGCGATTTTTCCCTGCGGCGCTGCTGTGCGCTTCGATCGCCGCGTGCGGGGGCGATGAAAAACCGGCCAACACCGGCCAACCGCCCCCGCAGCAATGCCCGCCGGGACAGTTTTTTAACGGGCAGTATTGCCAGCAAAATGCACCCCAGCCCCCGCCTCCGGGCGCGCAGCCCGCTCAGCAGGCGCCACCGCCCGGGCCTCCACCGGTGGCAACCGGCACGGCGGGGCCTGCCGCCACGCCTTTGGATAAGACAGCGTCTCAAGCTGCGACGCAGGGGCTGGCTCAGCTTGCCAAAGACAACGCTCCGCCCGGTGCAAGACCGATAGGCGATGCGATTGCAGGTCAGTTTCAACAGGGCCAGTCGCTGGATACCGTGGTGGCCATGACAGCGGGCAAATGTTACACGGTGGTTGCAGCGGGCTTGCCCCCCATCCAAAACGTAGACTTGCAGATGCTTCCATCCATCGGGCTGCCAATGGCCCCGGTGTTAGCGCAGGATCAGACGGCAGCGCCCACCGCCGTCATCGGCAAACAACCAAATTGTTTTAAGGCTATGCTTTCCGGCCCCGTCAAAGTCGTGCTGACGGTCTCCTCCGGCCAGGGAGTGGCCGCGGCCCAAGTCTACGAAAAGTAAAAATGGTACACTGCCCGAGTTACGGGCGTCATCCATGTGACCGTGGAGCGGGCCGGTCCTGATGTTGTGCATTTCACGCTCGCCCAGCTCACAGGTGCCACGCCCTCGCTGGGCGCGCTCAAGCGCGCGGCGCCTCCGACCCTCTAGCCTATCGATGGCTTGCCTGCGAGGTAATTGGCGTCGGCGAGGCTAGAAGTTATTCACAACACAGCCGTTTGTGCTGGAGTCCTTGAGCCGAGGTCTGTCGTTCCCTGGTCAGGCCTCGCACTCCTCAGTACAGCGTCGGGCTACTTGTTTGGGTTAGTTGCGGGTCAGTCGCAGGCCAATCCCTGCTCGGCAGGGGCACCGAGTTGTGCGAGTCATGCTCGACAACGAACGGGTGCTCGAAATCAGCCCGGGGCACCACCCGACCGCGGACGCCTGGGACTTGAAGTGTTCCGGGCGACGACGATGGCTACATGTGGCGCATGACGCAGCCGTTCTCGATGGCTTGCTGGATGGCGGTCGCGCCTTCCGAAGTAGAAGGGACGGCGTGCGGTGTGTTGGCAGCGATGGTGAGCTCCTTGTCCGACACAATTGCATCGTAATGGTAGTAGCCGAGCCCCGGGCCGCCTCCGCAGTCGTTCGCGCCGTACACGAAATGCACCTTCGTCTGCGGATAGTCGAAGTCTCCATTGGGCGATACCACGCTGTCGCAGAGCAAACGATCGAGCTCGCGGTTGGCGCAGGGTGTATCCGAATAGGCGGAGTCGATGGTGGTCCCCTGGCGCGAGTAGAGACAACCCAGGCTGGTGCAGTTGTGACCCGCGGGTAGCAAACGGTTTTCGCACTCGATCACCATGGGATCGGTCGGGTCGGCGCACCCGATGTCCATGCGGCCCATGGGGGGGCCGCCGGTGGGCACGGCCAAGTCCAAGATAGTTTCCTGGTTCCAGCGACTCAGGGCGTAAGAGACCTCGCTCGAGCCGCCCGAGTTTCCGCTGGCGCAGAGCGCCGTGCTTTGATCGTGGAGGTTATCGTAAATCCAACGGATGAGCGTGGCGTAGCGGCACGAAGACGCCAGCATGCTGGTCTGCCCGGCGATCCAGCCCTCCACCCAAGACCGCTCGATAACTTGAAAACCATCGGCAGCGAGTCCGCTCAGCATGTTCGCTGCCGACAGGCCGTAGTCAGACCCGTAGAAACCTTGCCCAGGTCCACCAGTGCCGAAGACCACCGTGCCTCGGTTTGCGACGCCAGTAGCGGCGGGCGTAATCCGCAACTGGACATGGACATCCACTACGCTCGGACAGCTCACCGTGAGCTCGAAGCATTCCGAGCCCGTGCCCGCAGCGCAAGTTTTCCCGTCGCGTTGTGCGGTCCCCAAAGCCATCTGCTGTGGGGCGCAACTCGCCGCGGCTCCGCCGGTCCCGGTTGCTCCGCCCCCCGA
>DASXTY010000530.1:0-2478 GCA_036505155.1 Polyangiaceae bacterium
GAAATGAGGGTGCGGTCCGCGTCATTTTCGGCTCGGGTGTGGATGCCATTGTAATAAAATTCCTGAATCGTAAGATCTTTGATCGCCACATCGTCGGCGCCGACGCTGATGCCTTCGTCGACGCCGCGCGTGTTCATGCCGCCGCCTTCCAGGATCACATCGTTTCGGTTTCCGGTCGCGCCGCGGATGGTGACGCCCGGCGTGTGCATCCAGAGGGTCCGGCTGAGCGGGTAGGTTCCAGCGGCGATCACGATTTCGTCGCCAGTCTGCATGCCCGCAATTGCAGCGTCGAGCTCCGCCACGTTGCTGACGTTCCAAGTCGTCCCGAGCGCGCGCGTGGATATGACCAGCAGCCCCATCAAGCTCGCGGCCCCGAAGCGGAATCGCCTGGTCATCACCGTTTCGTCCTTTCGCGAAGTAATGAACGCAGCACGAATGGTAGCGTATTTTCGCGCGCTCGAAGACAAAAGAAAATGTTATTAGGAGAACCGTGAGCGGCTTGATGCGCATGGTTTTCGAGCTTCCCGCGTTTTCTAGAGTGGCACGCACGGCATCTGACTGGGTGGACCTTCAGTGGTCGCAGGTGATCGAGTCGCTCGGCCGTCAGGCTTCTCGCGCGCGGGGGCGTCTGCTGGACGTTGGCTGTGGCGACAAGCCCTATGAGCATTTGTTCCGCCCCTACGTGTCCGAATACCTGGGGGTGGAGCACCATTCGACCTTTGGGAGCACAGTTGCTTCGACTTCGCAAAAAGCGGATGTGCTCTATGATGGAACGACTACCCTTTCCCGACGCCAGTTTCGACACCGTCTTGTGCGTCCAGGTACTGGAACATACCCCGCGGCCGGCGGATCTGGTCATGGAGTTAGCTCGTGTCTTGAAGAACGACGGTGTTTTGATCTTGAGCGCGCCGTTCTCGTTTCGACTGCACGAGGAACCGCATGACTATTTCAGATTTTCACCACATGGGCTACGGGAACTGTGTGCGCGAGCGGGGCTCGAGATAGTGCACATCGAGCCGATGGGCGGCCTCTGGACATTGCTCGGTCACAAGCTCAACACTTACTTGGCGCTGCAAGTGGGGCGCGCCGGCGAGCTGGCCCAATCTCTAGGAAAGCTCGGGCACGAAAAGCAGGCCGCGCACGACAGCACGCGAGTTTGGACTTTGCCTTTGGTTGCGCCGGCCATGGTTACGGTGGCGCTGTCGGCGCGCTTACTGGACCGCGTCATCCCGGACCGCACGGAGACGCTCGGGTTTACGCTGGTAGGGCGCCGCCAGCAGCACTGACCAAAAACTCGGGCGTCTTGCCAACGCTCTCGGGGTCGGAAACGCCGTGCACCGAAAGCGTTTTCTCGATGCGCTTGACCAGCCCGGCCAGGACCTTTCCCGGCCCGATTTCCAGCGCCTGGCGAACCCCGGCAGCGTGGATCCATTGGACTGAGTGCTCCCAGCGGACAGGGGAGCACACCTGAGTGACCAGGAGCTCCTTGGCGCGAGCCGGGTCTTGGTTCGGTCGCGCGTCGACGTTCGATACAATGGGAAAGCGGAGCGGATGGAAACTTATCTCTTCCAAAGCTTGCTCCACTGCGCGCGCCGCCGGCTGCATTAGAGCGCAATGGAAAGGCGCGCTCACTTTGAGCGGAATTAGTTTGATCTTGAAACTTGAGGCAAGAGTTGTGGCTCGCTGGAGCGCCTCGGTGGTCCCAGCGATGACGATCTGACCGGGAGCATTGTAGTTAGCCGGTTCGAGCACGTCGGATTCCCTCGACGCCTCGCACAGCGCGATCGCCGAATTGTGGTCCGCGCCGATTAGCGCGGCCATCCCGCCGCGTCCTTCGGGCACCGCTTGCTGCATGGCGCGGCCCCGGAGCTGCACCAGTCGGAGCGCGTCCTCGAGCTCGAGCGCTCCGGCAGCAACCAGCGCCGTGTATTCGCCCAGCGAGTGGCCGGCGGTGAACCTGGGCGGTGCAAACTCGCCCAACGCCTCGCGTAACCCTTCGAGCGCCGCGATGCTGACAGCCAAAATTGCGGGCTGCGCGTTCGCCGTGAGCACCAACTCGCTCTCCGGTCCTTCCAAGCAGAGACGGGAAATCGAATGCCCGAGCGCTGCGTCGGCGCGCTGCATGATAGAGCGAGCCGCCGAGAACTGCTGACACAGCGCTTTGCCCATCCCCACGTGTTGGCTACCCTGACCGGGAAAAAACCAAGCCAGCCCGGAGCCGATCACCGAAGGGTCCTCACATCCGTACCAACGCGCTCGCCCAGGATACGCCTGCGCCGAGCCCACACATGAGCACGGTGTGCCCTTCCCGGACACGTCCGTCGCTCACTGCTTCGTCCAGCGCAATCGGAATGGAAGCACTCGATGTGTTACCGTAGCGTTCGATGTTGATGACGAAGCGCTCGAGCGGGATGTCCAATCGCTGAGCAACTTGTGTGATGATGCGATGATTGGCCTGGTGCGGCACCACCCAGTCGA